>JAXDCR010000001.1:0-4041 GCA_034677845.1 Bacteroidales bacterium
AAATGATATTCTTCGGTGTGCTTTTTTGAGTAGGAGTTTCTGATTTTATATTCCCGAAGCTTGGAAATGCATTGATTTTTCGTGATTACAAGAAGAAAATTTGAGAATCGGCCATCAGACCGAATGGTTTCCCTTTTTTCCCATAAAGTCAGAAACACATTCTGAACCACATCTTCCACATCATTTTTATTTATCAGATATATTTCAGCAAATCGCTTGACCCTGGCATAAGTGAGCTTATATACTTCTTCAAATGCAGAAATATTTCCATTCCTTAAATCATTGATTAAATTATTGGATATTTGATTAAAGCTGTCCAAAATGAAAAGAAATAGCTTATTGTTTTATTGTGATTTTCGCAATTACAATTTTACTAAGTTTTTTTAATTTTAATTGCAGGATTGGTTTTTATGGGCTTTGAGTAAATATCCTTAGAATCACAATTTGAAAGAATATAAATCCCCTGTCGCTGCATGATGAGGGTCTGTAAATGGCAGATTACTGCGTTCTCCCGGTTGGGATATCCTGCAAATCATGAAAAGTCCAGTCTTCGCCTGTCTTTTTGTTTTATCAATACAGCCCAAATATTTTTGGCTGTTTCTCGAAAATAAAAATGCCCTTTCAGGGCACTTTATATGATTTGCGGAGAGAGCGGGATTCGAACCCGCGAACCGCTTTTGGCGATCACACGCTCTCCAGGCGTGCGCCTTAGACCGCTCGGCCATCTCTCCCGATTAACAAACGGGGCGGAAAATTAGTAAAAAAACCAACATAAAGAATGTCAGACTGTCATTTCTCCCCTAAGGGACCGGTTAAGCCGGCTTATGATCCATTGTCTGTCGTCTGACATTCCGGCAAGGTGCATCAGCTTGGCCACAGCGGCCTCCGTTGTCATATCCCTGCCGCTGACGACCCCGGTCTCGGCAAGCTTCCGGCTGGTCTCATATGTTCCCATTTCAACATTGCCAACTTTGCATTGTGTTACATTCAGCAGGATAAGACCCCTTTCCATGGCATCCCTGATGCACCTGATGAACCAGTCTTCCTCGGGAGCATTGCCGGCGCCAAAGGTCTCCAGGATAACGGCCCTGAGCCCTTTGATACCCAGCACCGATTCAACCACCGGTTTGCTGATGCCCGGGAACAGTTTCAATATGGCAATGTTATTGTCAAGCTTCTGATGCACCTTCAATTGCCCATCGCTTTCAGGGTAATGTATGGCATTGTGGTTGTACCTGATATGCACCCCGCTTTCGGCCAGGGGCGGGTAATTCCCTGAAATGAAAGCCCGGAAGTCTTCCGTGTTGTTCTTGGTGGTGCGGTTACCCCTGAAAAGCTTGTTTTCAAAGAATATTCCCACTTCAGGCACTGCCGGTTTACCTTTGTATTCCGCCGCGGCAATTTCAATGGATGAAATCATGTTTTCCTTTCCGTCGGTTCTCAGTGAGCCTATCGGCAGCTGCGATCCGGTGAAAATGACCGGCTTGCCGAGGTTTTCGAGCATAAAGCTTAGCGCCGAAGCTGAATAGGCCATAGTATCCGTGCCATGAAGCACTATGAACCCGTCGAAGCTGCCATAGTTCTGCCCGATGATTCCGGCCAGCCTGATCCAGTCGGAGGGATTGATGTTGGAGGAGTCAAGCGGCGGATTGAAAGCATAGGTTGACAGGCTGAATCCGAATTTTTTAAGTTCAGGCACTTCCTCCAGTATGTTGTCAAAACGAAAAGGTTTAAGGGTTCCGGTCAGCTGATCCTGGACCATCCCAATCGTTCCTCCCGTATAAATGACCAGAAGGGATTTTTTTCCATCATTCTCCATGTTGCGCTTTTTTAAAGACCCCAAGTGCATTTTTTGTGGTAGCCCCGGCAACATCCAGCAAGGTGGTGCCTCTGATGGAAGCGACTGTCTCCGCGACATACCTGATGTAGCTGCTTTCATTGCGTTTACCGCGCATGGGAACAGGGGCGAGGTAAGGAGAATCCGTTTCAAGCACAAGATGTGAAAGGTCTGTATGGCGGACGACCTCCTCCAGTCCCGTTTTCCCGAAAGTCACAATCCCCCCGATACCAAGCATAAAGCCCATGTCTGTCACCTGTTCTGCAATCGCGAGATTTCCGGTGTAGGCATGAAATATGCCGGTAAGTTTGCTGTTCCGGTATAGCTGCAGGATTTCCAGTATCTCATTGAAAGAATTGCGGGCGTGGATGATGACCGGCAGGTCGTACTGCAGGGCAAGCCTGATGTGTTCCTCAAAAACCCTGCACTGTAAATCAGCATAGGTCTTATCCCGGTACAAATCGATGCCCGTTTCACCGATGCCGAAATGCCTGCCGGAGGCCAGGGCCTCTCTGACAACATCCATCTGCTCCCCGTAATCTTCCTTTACCGATGTGGGATGCAGTCCCATCATCGGGTAACAGAAACCGGGATATTGTTCTGCCATCTCCATCATCCCTGCAAGGCTATTGCTGTCGATGTTGGGAAGAAATATCCTGCGGACACCCTGGCGCACGGCATTTTCAATGACTTCTTTCCTGTCGCTGTCAAACTCGGCAAGATAGAGATGCGCGTGCGTGTCGATCAAAGGTGGTAACATACCAGTCAGTCCGTTTATCGTCATTGCATGCTTAAGAAGTCATTTCATCATTTTATATACCTTTCCGGGAAGGCATCGTACAAGTCCCCTGCATTCCAGGTTGAGCAGCAGCGACGAGACCCTGCTGACAGCCATGGATGAAAGCAGGGCCAGCTGATCTACTGTGAGCCGTTCATGGGCCCCCAGAATATCCAGCAGAATCTTCTCATAGTCATTTAAATCATCAAAGAGGTTTGGCTGAATCGCTTTTTTTTCAGCCACATCCTGTTGCCATCCGAGCAGATATTCAAGGTCATGCAAACTTTCAAGCAAAGCGGCCTTGTTTGTCTTGATCAGGAGATTGCATCCTTTTGAGCGGGCATCTGCTGTTCTTCCCGGAACCGCCATCACATCGCGGTTATACGAGGCGGCCAGGTCTGCCGTTATCAGAGCCCCTCCCTTTATTCCCGATTCAATCACGATGGTGGCATCTGCAAGTCCGGCGATTATTCTGTTCCTGCGCACAAAATTCGGGGCTTCGGGCTTGTCGTCATGAAGGAATTCAGTGACAAGCGCTCCTTTGGCGACCATCTGCGCCGCGGTCTCCCGGTGCATGGCAGGGTAGATCATCGACAGGCCATGGCCCAGCACCGCTGCCGTGTCGATGCCATTTTTAAGCGCTGCCCTGTGGGCACAAATGTCAATTCCGTATGCCAGTCCGCTTATCACCAGCACATCCGGATAGGTACACGCCAGTTCTGCGATGAGATCCCTTGTCACATTCCTTCCGTAATCGGTCGGCGAACGGGTGCCAACGATGCTGATCACCCGGCTGCGGTGCAGACCCGTGCTTCCCATGACAAACAGCAATACCGGCGCATCCTCACAGTTTCTGAGGCGGTCAGGGTATTCCTCATCCTGATAAAACAGGGCCTTAATATTGTGCCTTGAAATATATTCGATCTCCCTGTCTATGCGTTCAGGGATCCTGTAACCGGAGATAGCTTCCGCAAGCCTGTCACCGATACCCGGGATAGCCGCCAGGGCCGGACGTTTTTCCGCGAAAACATTTTCTGCGCCGCCGCATGTGTCAATCAGTCTTCTGGCAAGCACGGGGCCTATTTTGGGGATTTGTCCCAGTCCCATTACAAACCTTAATTGTGTAGCATCCATATGACCTAACTGAATGTGAATGTCACATCAAATAACGGATCAGGACTTATTAGTCTTGTTCTTCAGTTTTTCGAGAGCCATCAGCAAGGATTGCCGCTCTGTTTTGCTGAGAGCGGTTATTGAAACAGCCGGATAGCTCGCCGTTCCTTTCTTTGTCTTCCTGAACAGCCTGATTTTTTCCCTGTAGCCGGCAAAAAAAGTTTCAAGTTTGTAACCTGCAAACTCATCCATGGGCATCTCGATGGAGTTTTTCATGGTTTTGAAAATACTGGGTGAAAAATAACGAAGAATG
>JAXDCR010000002.1:0-18131 GCA_034677845.1 Bacteroidales bacterium
GGATTGACACCCACGCGGACGAGAGCTCCGGTACCTGCCCCTCCACTCCCGGCCAGCTCAGGCTGGCGAACATGCTTGCCGATGAGCTCAGGGAAATCGGAATGGAGGAGGTCACCCTGGATGCCAACGGCTATGTGATGGCAGGCCTCCCCTCCAATACGGCATCGGGCTGTCCCGTCGTCGGTTTTATTGCCCATCTTGACACTTCTCCTGATGCGCCTTCAGATGTCGTTAATCCTCAGGTGGTTGAGTTCGATGGCAGGGATATCCTGCTGAACAGGGAAAGGAACATAGTACTGTCGCCCGTGGATTTCCCGGTGCTGCAGCGTTACATCGGACAGCCGCTTATCACTTCCGACGGCACCACCCTGCTTGGCGCCGACGACAAGGCAGGAATCGCCGAGATCGTGACGGCCATGGAATACCTGCTGGCACACCCGGAAATTCCCCACGGCAAGGTAAGGATTGCCTTCACTCCCGATGAGGAGGTCGGAAGAGGACCTGATCATTTCGACCTGCAGCGCTTCGGCGCGGCCTTTGCCTACACGATGGACGGTGGCGGGATCGGGGAGATCGAATATGAGAATTTTAACGCGGCAAAAGCAAGGGTAACGGTACAGGGACTTAATGTGCACCCGGGGTATGCCAAGGGAAAAATGAGGAATTCAATGCATATCGCCATGGAGTTCAACAGCATGCTTCCTGCCTGCGAAATTCCCCGGCAGACGGAAAACTACGAGGGTTTTTTCCACCTTACGGACATCAGCGGCACTGTTGAAAAAACAACCCTGGGCTATATCATACGCGACCACAACCGGCAGGGATTTGAACGCAGAAAAGAGCTGATGGCGAGGATCACGGAACACCTGAACCACACCTACGGAAGCCAGACGGTTAACCTGAATATGACTGACCAGTATTACAATATGAAGGAGAAGCTCGAACCGGTCTTTCATGTGGTGCAACTGGCAAAGGATGCCATAGCGAAGGCGGGACTCGTGCCGGTGGCCATTCCTATCCGGGGAGGCACAGACGGATCAAGGCTTTCCTATATGGGACTGCCCTGTCCCAACATCTTTGCCGGCGGGCACAACTTCCACAGCCGCTTTGAGTTCGTGCCGCTCAGGTCAATGGAGAAAGCCACGGAGGTCATCGTCAGGCTCTGTGAGATGGTGGCGGCCAAGACTGATAAGTCATCCTGAAAGCGCCCCTATTTTATTTTCCTCTCCAGTTCCTCGAAAGGTATTATGAAGACCACGGGTTTCCCGTCGGGCGAGTAATTTGGGTTCTCACAGGCGAACAGGCTGTCGACAAGTTCCTGCATTGCCCTTCCTGTGAGTTTTTCGCCATAGCCCACAGCGTTTGCTGCTGCCATTGACCTGGCCAGTTTCTCTCGCTGCCTGGTTTTAATATCACCTGTTGTCTTATAGGTTTCGAGGAAGCGTTCGAAAATTCCGAGGGGATTCTGGTCAGGGAAATCAGAAGGGCAGCCGTTTATGACAAATGTGTTGTTGCCGAAATCACTGATGTCAAAGCCAAGCATCTGCAGGTCGCCGGCAATTTCCTTCAGTATCTGGTAATCCGCCGCATCGAGTTCCAGGGTCTCGGGGAACAGGTTGCGCTGGGCAACAGGCTGGTTCATGGCAAGCGAACGTATGTAACGCTCATAAAGGATTCTTTCATGGGCCCGCTTCTGGTCTATCACCATGAGACCTGATCTGACACCTGTCAGAATGTACCCGTTCCGGAGTTGTATGAAGTTTTGTTCGCCCATTGAAGTTTGCAGGTCAAGCGTTCCCTGCTCCCGGTCGTCCGGCTGAACCTCAGCTCCTGGCGGAAGGCCTTCATGATCATACAGCCTGTCCCAGTTCCTGAGGTTAATTTCATTCAGACGGGTTGATCTTTGCCCTGGACGGGTCGCACGCAGTTCATCCTCGAAGGGGTTGTAATCCGGGTTGAACGATACGGGCGGCGGATGCAAAGTGACTTTCGCACCGGCCGGCGGAAATTCAAGGGCCGCTTCGCCGTCGAAATCGATGGACGGCATAAGGCTCGTCTTTCCTATGGCCTCACGGGTTGCCGCCTGGATGATCTGGAATATCGCTGTCTCATTTTCAAATTTGATCTCTGTCTTGGTGGGATGTATGTTAATGTCAATGGTCTCCGGATCTGCCTCAAGGTAAATGAAGTAAGAAGGGAATGTCTCAGGTGGAAGCAGGCTCTCGTAGGCACCCAGCACAGCCTTGTTAAAGTAGGGGTGCTTCATGTACCTGTTGTTGATGAAAAAGAACTGTTCACCGCTTGTTCTTCTGGCATTTTCGGGCTTTCCGATGAAACCTTTCACGACGACAAGGCTTGTGTCAGCCTCAATTGTTGCCAGGTTCTGGTTGGTAGACCTTCCGAAAAGGTGGAGTATGCGTTGCTTGATGTTGCCTGGAGGCAGGTGGTACAGTTCCGTGTCATTGTGCACAAGGTCAAAGCCTATATGGGGATTGGCAAGGCTGATGCGCTGGAATTCATAAATAATATGCCTGAGCTCCGCCTGGCTTGACTTCAGGAATTTTCTTCGTGCGGGGACATTGAAGAACAGGTTCCTTACCGTGAAGATGCTGCCTGTCGCGCAGGCAACGGGGTGCTGCGAATCAACCTCGGAGGCCGAAATGTTGATTTCTGTGCCCGTCTCGTCATTTGCCCTTTTTGACTTAAGGTTCACCTGGGCGACAGAAGCCACCGATGCAAGCGCCTCCCCCCTGAATCCAAGGGTTCGGATGGCATATAGGTCATCCGCCGCTTTGATCTTTGACGTCGCATGCCGTTCAAAACTCATCCTTGCATCAGTTTCCGACATGCCGCAGCCATTGTCGATAACCTGTATCAATGTTTTACCACCGTCTCTCAGGATGATGCGGATCTGGCTGCTGCCGGCGTCAACAGCGTTCTCCGCCAGTTCCTTCACGACAGAGGCAGGACGCTGGATGACCTCACCGGCAGCAATCTGGTTGGCAACGGAATCGGGAAGAAGGTGAATTACGTCAGGCATGATTTAAATCTAACGAAAAAACAGAAAATAGGCCAGCAGACAAATCAAAATCAGAATAATATACAAACCCACGGAACTATGGAGAGGATTTCTCTTTTCGGCACCGTGAAAATGCCTAAATGAGCCTTTCTGTATGACAGGCACATAGTCACCTTCCTTTTTTTCACCCATTTGCGCCAGGATCGTTTTTTCACGTTTTTCGCGTGCTTCCTTCGTCCTGTCATAAAAGACCGGATGATAGGTAAACTGCCTGGGCTTTTGCAGCCTGAAGATCCGCGGGATCATATAATGACTGAACTTGATATGCAAAGGTAGAATATTATCGGTTCCATTTGCCGGGCGGGTTCCTCGCTAAGGTTGAACAACAACCGGCAGGGTACTTTGATTTATTTTGCGTTTGGGATAATGTTTGTAAAGTCGTATGCACCTTAAGGTTTGAAAATTCTTTCCATGCTTGTTTATTCCACTGGTTTCGAGATATGTGTGGTTCATGATTTTAACAAACTTTAGCAGGGATTCAGCATAAACAAGATGCATGCAAAACAGGTATGGCACACAATTTGAAATAATTGTTTTGTGATTTATCAGTCAGAAACAACTAAATCATTCATGCTATGAAGCGGACATTCTTCATAATGATGCTGGCGGCTGTTGCACTCACCGCTTTTTCACAGGAGGAAAGTGCCGTTGACAGCAAGACAGCCAGAAAACTGGAGAGGGAGCAGCGTAAAATCCAGCAGAAGCTTCAGGCAGAAGCCACGGCACGCATGGTGGATTCCCTGATCGCTCAAAGGAGCTTCATCATCCAGGCGGAATATATCGGCAACCAGACGGGACAAAGGGTGGTGGTGGATGAAAAGATAAATTACATAATCGTTGATTCGGCAGATATCGTCATACAGTACGGTTCATTGGGAGTCATCGGCGGATATAACGGTCTCGGCGGAATAACAACGGACGGCAATATCACACAGTATCTGGTGACAAGGAGGGGAAAGGACAAGGATACCTATTCCCTCAAGATTTATGCGATGACAACGACCGGTATGTATGATGTTTTCTTCACCATTTTTTCAGACGGTTCCGCCACTGCCACCATTGGGGGCAATAATTCGGGAAACAAGCTCGTCTATTACGGTAATGTGCTTCCCATACAGGCTGCCAGGATCTTTAAAGGATCTGTCATTTAGCTTTGCGGGGATGCTCTTTATCTAAGTGCGTGACATCACCAGCTTGCCGTGATGGATACCCTTGACTGAGATTATCTTATCCGCGAGGCGCGTCAGCTCTTTTGCCTCACCCCTGACGGCAATTGTCTGAAGGCATGTATCATGGCTCAGATGAATGTGCTGGGCGGCAAGAATCAGATGGTTGTGATCGTGCTGGATGACATTGATCTCTTCATCCACATTTCTTTTATGGTGATCATAAACAATCACTATGGCTCCCGCAACCTCATGGCCGCATTGCCACTTATGCTCAACCGTGTATTGCTCTATCAGCGACCGGATGGCCTGGGAACGGTTGGGAAATGAATTGTCGGCAACATAGGCGTCAAGCTGTTGCATGGAAGCGGCATCCAGTGAAACCCCAAATCGTACGACGCTCATAAGATTTACATTTTTTGGTTATGACCGGTGACTTTATCAGCGCCAAAGGCTGTCCGGGTACACTCCTTTGCGGATGAGCATGAGCAGGTTGTCCATGACGGGCTGGCTGTCTTCCTGGTAGGTCACTCCGAACCAGCGTTCCCGGGTTGGGATAACCTTGACCTTTACCTTGCCTGAATGGATAAGAAGGGCCAAAGCTGTAGGAAGGTAAAATTCAGCATCCGGATTGTCTATATGTTGCCGGAGGAAGGTAACAAAATGACTTTTCAGGTGACTGAAGAATGACGGTTCGAATCCCATCAGGTTCATGGATACATGCTCATCGCCCGTGAGCGGGATCAGGGTGTTGTCAGGAGCCTGGCTGAAAATACCCTTTTCATTCCTGAAGATTTTTTTGTGTTCGGCAATGTCCATCAGATATCCCTGTCCGTCGACCTGGCATATGCCCCTGGCCACTGAACCCGATTCGGAAAGTGTATGCTTCAGCATATAGTCAACGATGCAGTATTCTTCCACCTGTTCCGGCACCCGGGGGCGTGACAGGAACTCAAATATGATGCGGTAGGAATCGGGGCCGTAAAAATCGTCTGCGTTGATAACGGCAAAAGGTGCCGCGATCTCGCTTTCGGCCATCATGACGGCATGGGCAGTGCCCCAGGGTTTAACCCGGCCGGCAGGCAGGGTGAATCCGGCCGGAAGACTGTCAAGTTCCTGGAATACAAAGGATATGTCAGCCTTTCCGGATGCCCTTTGCAGCACGCTTTGCCTGAACTCGTCGGCAAAGCTTTGCCGGAGGACTATGACAACTTTTTCAAAACCTGCCCTGAGGGCATCATAAATTGAGTATTCCAGCAGGGTTTCGCCGCCGGGGCCAAAGCGCCTGATCTGTTTAAGTCCCCCGAAGCGGCTGCCCATCCCGGCAGCAAGAACGAGTAAAACAGGTTTGGTCATGGGTATGTTTAAAAGAGTTATAATGTGATGCTTTATGCAGTAACTGCTGCTAAAATACCAAAAAGCCGGATTTGCCGCCACATCTTATGCTTATTTTTCAAGGGTATCCGGTTGCTCACAGTTTTTCCGCTGCCCGCCGAAGCCTCTCCGGGGAATCCGGAAGGGCGGCCGTCTTGCTGCCATTATTTTTAAAATCAAGTATTATCCAGTATTTTTGAAAGGCAAATCCCGGTACGAATGGTTGTTCATCCGAAAAAAGGCCTTGGCCAGCATTTCCTCCATGACAAGAACATAGCCCGCAAAATTGTAGGCAGCCTGTCTTTTGAGGGGTATTCTGATGTGCTGGAAGTCGGTCCCGGTAAAGGCATACTGACAGAATACCTGCTGGCCCTTGAGAACATAGGGATCGTCTGCGTGGAGATTGACAGCGATTGTGTGGAATACCTCCGGCAGCGTTTTGACGTTCACAAACATTGTTTCCTGCAGGGCGACATACTTAAATTAAAACTGGATGACATTTTCAGACGGCCGTTTGCCATCATAGGCAATTTTCCTTATAACATATCGAGTCAGATATTCTTCAGGGTTCTGGAATACCGCAACTTGGTGAAAGAAGTGGTCTGCATGGTGCAGAAAGAGGTCGCGGGGCGCATTGCTTCATCCCCCGGCACAAAGGAATATGGCATTCTCAGCGTGCTGCTCCGGACCTTTTACAGTTGTGAAAACCTCTTCCAGGCAAGGCCACCCGTTTTTTACCCGTCGCCAAAAGTGACCTCCTCGGTGATCAGGCTTACAAGGAACAACAGGCTTACCCTGCCCTGCAATGAGGAACTTTTTTCTACTGTTGTCAAAACTGCCTTCAACCAGCGGAGGAAAATCATGGGCAATTCACTGAAGTCATTGCTGGAGGGACTGGAGATAAAAGAAAGCTGGCTGGCAATGAGACCGGAACAACTTGGGCCGGAGGACTTCATCAGCATAACCCGTCTGGTCGAAAAAGCCAGGGATAACATAAAACCCGATAAAAACCACACCAATGCCTTTTGAACTGACAAGAGAATTCATTGAGGAGCTGAAGCAGCTGATTAAATCAGGGGACGAAAAATCATCCCTGCAAAAGATTGAGAACCTGCATCCGGCGGATATCGCTGAAATATTCAGTGAGCTGGAACCGGATGAATCGCGTTTCCTGTACAACCTGCTCGACAGTGAGCTGTCCACCGACGTGCTGGTTGAGATTGAGGAGGGAGAAAGGGAGCACCTGGTCGAGGAAATGCCTGTCGAAACCCTTGTGCAGAAGGTCATCGATAACATGGAATCGGACGATGCCGCTGATTTTCTGAGTGAACTTCCGGAAGAAAAACAGGAGGAGGTGCTGCAGAGCATCCAGGATGTTGAACAGGCGGGTGACATCGTCGACCTGCTCAGTTATGATGAGAACACGGCAGGGGGACTGATGGCCAAGGAGCTGGTCTCGGTGCGTGAGGACTGGGACCTGGCCAAATGCATCCGGGAGATCCGGAAACAGGCAAAGGAAGGATCTGAGTTTTATAACGTATATGTCGTTGATGAGGACAATGTGCTCAGGGGAACCGTGCACCTGCAGAAGCTGCTTACCGGAAGACCCTCGACACGCATCCGGAGCCTTGTGGATGAGAATGTGATTTCTGTCAGAACCGATACCCCGTCAGAGGAGGTGGCCCTCATCATGAAAAAGTATGACCTTGTCGCCCTGCCCGTTGTGGATGCGATCGGCAGGCTGGTGGGAAGGATAACGATTGACGATGTGGTTGACGTGATACAGGAAGAAGCAGTAAAGGACTATCAGCTGGTTTCAGGTATTACGGAAGACGTGGAACATACGGACAACGTTCTTCTGCTGACGCGGGCCAGGCTGCCATGGCTGGCCATCGGACTTACCGGAGGAATTCTCGGGTCACGGGTGATCAGTGCCCATGAAGGTGAACTGAGGCTTTTCCCGGAGATGGCGCTTTTCTTCCCGCTGATCGGAGCCATGGGCGGAAACGCCGGGGTTCAGTCCTCCGCCATAGTCGTTCAGGGTATAGCTGCCGGCACCATCAATTTCAGCGGTATGGCCGGTAAACTCCTGAAAGAACTTTACGTTGCGCTGGTAAACGGGCTGATGTTGTCGGCACTTATTTTTGCGTACAACCTGCTGATCGGCGATTCTTTTGCCCTGACCATCACGGTTAGCATAGCCCTGTTTACGGTCATCCTTTTTGCATCCCTGTTCGGCACCTTTGTTCCCCTGGTTTTGCACCGCTTCAATATTGATCCTGCCCTTGCCACGGGTCCCTTTATCACAACGACGAACGACATAATCGGACTGACCATCTACCTGACCCTGGGAAGGATCATGTACGGTATTTTCTGACAGGTGACAATCCTGTCATAAACTGATACAAGTGCAGGAGGCATTACCAAATCATTTACCGTCCGGGTTTTTCGGATTTTTATTGTATATTTAATAACAAGTTGTAAAGAGTAGTTTAATGCAGATTTACCGGTGCGGACTTATGGGCGAAGCGAATGAGTATATTTGTTATTCCATGTGATGCATGGCAATGCTGCAATTGATGAATGAAAAATAAAATGCACGTATGAAGAAGATATGGATCATAACGTTTATGTTCTGCTGCTCTCTGACGGGGTACGCACAGACGACAATCGCTGAAAAACAGCTGAAAACCCAGACGGCCGATACAGTCGAAGGGTGGAAAAATTCCGGTTCAATCAGCATAAACGCATCTCAGACTTCTCTGACAAACTGGGCTTCAGGGGGACAGAGTTCCGTTGCCCTGGGGACGATGCTGAGCCTCCAATCGCAGTACAGGAAAAACAAAGGTTTATGGGAAAATTACCTGGATCTTGGTTATGGCTCGCTGAAACAGGGTAAGAAATCGGGCTGGATGAAAACGGATGATAAAATTGATTTCACCTCCAAATTCGGCTATAAGGCTGTGAAAAACTGGTATTATGCGGGACTTGTCAACTTTAAAACGCAGATGGCCCCCGGCTACAATTACCCCAATGACAGTGTGGCGATCTCCGGATTCCTTGCTCCCGGTTACCTGCTGGGGGGTCTGGGTTTTGACTATCAGTCAGGCGGAAGCCTGACGGCCTATATTTCTCCCGTCACGCTCAAAGTCACATTCGTCCGCGATCAGGAACTTGCTGAACTGGGTGCCTTCGGTGTGGATGCAGGCAAAAAAATCCGCAGTGAATTCGGTGGGTACATCCGCCTGCAATGCAATAAGTCACTGATGGAAAACATAAGCATCCTGTCAAAACTCGACCTGTTCTCAAATTACCTGAAAAATCCCCAGAACATTGACGTGAGCTGGGAAAACCTCCTCTCCATGAAGGTGAACAAATACGTATCAGCCAGCCTTTCAACTCATCTTCTGTATGACGATGACATTGATATTGCGGTGGATGAGAACGATGACGGAATAGCCGACAGCTATGGCCCAAGGCTTCAGTTTAAGGAAGTGCTCGCAGTTGGGCTATCATTAATATTTTAAAATCTAAAACCTTAAAAATATGAAAATTGTACAGGAGTTCAAGGAATTTGCCATGAAGGGCAACATGTTGGATATGGCCGTTGGTATCATCATCGGGGCCGCATTTGGCAAGATCGTCAGTTCCCTGGTGAACGATGTGCTTATGCCCCCGCTGGGTTTGCTTATCGGCGGCGTGGATTTCACTGACCTTAAACTTACCCTGAAAGGTGCCGGTGTTGACCAGGCAGGAAACGCGATCGATGCCGTGACCCTTAATTACGGCACTTTTGTCCAGACCGCCATTGATTTTCTCATCGTTGCCTTTGCCATTTTCCTTCTGGTCAAGGCAATCAACAGACTGAAGAAAAAGGAGGAGCCTGTGCCTGTTCCTCCTGCCCCTCCGCAGCCAACCAGGGAAGAAACGCTGCTGAGTGAAATAAGAGACCTGCTGAAGAAGTAGCAACTTCTCCGTATCCTGACATGCTGAACGGCCAGGTTCCTGTCTGCGGGAAACCTGGCCTTTTTGCGGAAGATTATTTACCGTCCCCGGATTTCCGGCTGACAAGCATATAAAAATCATGATCCAGCGGCAGATAGCCCTGGTCATAACAGAACAGGTAAACCTTACCGTTCCTGTTCACATAGCGGTGTGTCAGGTAACTGAAGTCAAATCCCTGACTGACAAGCCTGGATTTATGGACGGTGATTTTCCCATCCGGATTCAGTGCCGCCATAATGTTACGGTTTTTTTTAAGGATTCCGTTTATCCTCCTGACAAGCAGGTCACCGGCGACACTCTTCAACCGGTTGTTGTGGGCATTCCTGCAGGCATCGGAACAGAACTTCTTATCGGTGCGGCCGTGCAATGCGTCACCGCACTCAAGACACTTCCTTTCCATAACGGTTGTTATTATGATTCAGGTAAAAAAAATTGAAAAGATTTAAACGTTTACATTCGCTTCTAACTGACAGTAAATGTTTATTGACCGGCTATACTGTCCGTGCACAAGTTACTTTGTATCCTGAATTTAACCAAATCTTTTAGTGTTTTTTTAACCCAAATGCCGAATGCCATGAATTCATTACGCAACAAAGTTATGCTGATCGGAAACCTGGGCCAGGACCCTGAAGTACGCAGTTTTGACAACGGCAGGACAGTCGCCAGGTTTTCACTTGCCACGACGGATTCCTACCGTGATGCAACGGGAAACAAAGTCACCGAGACCCAGTGGCACAACCTGGTTGCCTGGGGGAACCTTGCCAGAACCATCGAAAAATACCTTGTCAAAGGAAGCGAGGTGGCCGTTGAGGGTAAGCTCACGCACCGGGCCTATGACGACAAAGAAGGTATCAAACGGTACTATACCGAAGTTGTGCTGACTGATCTGCTCATGCTGCGAAGTAAAGCCCCTGAGAAAGAATAGGATGCTCTTCTGAAGGTCTGCACCGGGGGAAATGACTGTCACGGATTGTTCTGTTCTCTCAACCGTTGCCTTTCCGGCGGCGATGTTTTTTCTGATGAGACATGTTCATGACAGAATTAAACCGTATCTTAGATACGGGTTTTGGAAAGGCTGTCATATGAGCGAATCTCTTCCCCGGGCCGGCTGTCCTTTCTGCCACCCCGCCATCCGGGAGGCAGTGTTCTTTAAAAGCGGCGGCTTTATGGCCATTTATAACATTGCACCCGTTCTGCCGGGTCATGTGCTGGTCGTGCCGGAAGCGCACAAAACAAGTCTCATGGAACTGAAGGAGGAGGAAATTCTTGCTTTCTTCATGACTGCCAGGCAGGCCACCCTGATCGTCCTGAATGCATTTCACACGGATGCCTTTGACTGGTCGGTACAGGAAAAACCTGAAGCGGGGCAGTCAATAGAACACCTGCACCTGCACATCGTTCCCCGCCGGCGGAAGGATCTGCCGGAGGCGGGGGACTGGTACCCGGCGGTGCATAAAAACGACGGTGAAGTGATCGACAGCATGAAACGCCGCAAGCTGGCGTCTGATGACATGAAGATCATCATCGGAAAACTGAGGCAGGTGGCTCATGCTGCGGGCCGGGAGACAAATTTCACCTGACCGCAACGCATCCGGCCCCGGAAGAATGTGAGTGAATATTCAGGACTAATAAACATCTTTAAGTATGAAAATATTGAACGTGCTGACATGGGCAGGAGGTATAGGGGCCGTGTTGATCATAGCTGTGGGTACCCTTTCCCTGTTATCGGGACAGAACTGGTTTGGCATCAGGCATGAGGTGAACTTTTTTCATGTGGCAAACAGCCTGGCCCTGCTTGCTATTTTATGCGCCGTGGCAGGCCTTTCTTGCAAACTGAAAGATAAATAGGCATTACCCGGCATCCTGTTTTCTGCGCCGCCATGAACCACCCGGAGGCACAGGGTCATAGCCGTGGGTTCCCCAGGGATTGCAGCGGAGGATGCGCCATGCTGACAGCAGGCTGCCACGGAAAATACCGTGGGTGTTGAGGGCTTGTATGGCGTATTCTGAACAGGTGGGAATATGGCGGCAGCTGTTGGGAAGCAGAGGCGACAGGGTCAGCTGGTACAGCCTCACCGGCAGAATCATCAGCCAGACAATTCCCTTGTGCAACCGTTTCAGCATCTGCCTTATCATGTCAAATATCTCCCGAATATTCCACAAAGTTGCGCTCTGTTTCATACAGAACGACCTGTATCGTGTAAGCACGGTCGATACGGGAACGAAGTATGTTCCAGATTGAAACAGCAATGTTCTCCGCGGAAGGATTGACTTTTCTGAAATCCTCCACATCCAGGTTAAGGTTCTTATGGTCGTACCTTTTCACTACATTTTCTTCAATAACTTCCTTGAGGACTTTCATATCATAAACATAACCGGTCTCAGGATCCACTTCGCCCGTCAGCTTGACAACAAGATCATAATTATGGCCATGGTAGTTGGGATTGCTGCAGGCACCGAAAAACTGCACATTCCTTTCATTATCCCAGGAAGGGTTATACAACCGGTGTGCAGCATTGAAGCTTGATTTACGGCATATTGTGACCTTCATACAATTTTATATTATCTGATTTTAAAGAAGCTGGCATGTTAATAGCAAATGTAAGGCTAAAATTGATCCCAAACCATTTCGGATCCTACATTATGCACGACTGCACCGGCAAATCAGCGGAAGAGGGCACTGCAGTCCCTTGTCCGCTGCCAATCAGTTAATTAACATTATTTAACCAACAATTGCCGGCTTTCGGTTTGTCCTTTCGTATCTTTGAAAGGGGCGGGCGGTAAAACCATGCACAGGATGGCTGAAAGGCATCTACTCATTCTGCCGGCGCTGTTGTATATGCTTTGCATTCCCTGCGAGGCTCAGCAAAGGAAAGTGACCGGAAGGGTCATTGATGCCGGAATGAAAATCCCGGTCGCCTTTGCCCATATCCAGAATTACTCGCGGCGTGTTTCAACGTTCACCGATACAACGGGTTATTTCAGCATGGAGATTTCTCCGGGCGATACCCTGGTGTTGTCGGCAGTAGGCTATTTTTACAGCAAGGTCATTGCCGGGGATTCATTGCTGGCAAGCGATGCAATTCCTGTGCTGACGTTGCGGCCGAGAAGCTATGACATTGCCGAGGCCTATATCTATCTGCCGCGCAGCTACGAGCAGTTCAAACAGAGTGTGAGGGACCTGGACATGCAGTCGACAAGGATAGATACCTTGCGCGGGGAACTCAGGGCGGTATCCAGATCTGAGTCGGTGGCTGCTTATGAGGAATTTCTGGCCAACCGGCGAAAGGACGGCATCACGCTGCTGAGCGTACCGATCCGCACAAGGGACGAAAGAGAAAGGCTGGAACTCCGGAGGATACTTGACAACAGGCAGAAGCAGGATAAAGTATACGAGAAGTTCAATCCCGGGATTGTAAGAATGGTAACGGGACTGACAGACGAGGATGAGATCATAGCTTTCATGATTTTCTGTGATTTCGATGAAGATTATGTGATCGGAGAAAGCCAGATCAACCTTATCGAAAAGATAGAAGAAAAATTCAGGGAATACCGGAAAAAAAACAAATAGGGCGACTATCTTTAATGTAAATACATTCTTTTCTCCTTATGCCTGTACCGACATTTGAAGACATACGCCTTGCCCATGACCGTATCCGGCATCATGTGCACCATACAGGTGTGCTGACTTCCTCCGCGCTTAACGAAATGAGCCTGGCCAGCCTGTATTTTAAATGCGAGAATTTTCAGAAAACCGGGGCGTTTAAATTTCGCGGGGCCATGAATGCAATTCTTTCGCTATCAGATGATGAAGCACGAAGGGGAGTTGCCACGCATTCATCCGGGAACCACGGGGCGGCCCTGGCACTTGCCGCCAGAAAAAGGGGTATCTCATGCACGGCAGTTGTACCACGGAATGCTTTGCGGTCCAAGATCGAGGCGATGCAGGCTTATGGTGCAACAGTGATTTTCTGCGAGCCCGACCTGAAGAGCCGGGAGGACGGTCTGAAGGCAGTCACGGATCGTACCGGTGCCGTGTTTATTCATCCCTATGATAATTTTTATGTCATCTGCGGACAGGGAACTGCCGCAAAGGAACTGCTGGAAGAGGTACCCGGGCTAGATCTTCTCTTTGTTCCGGTGGGAGGAGGTGGGTTGCTGTCGGGTAGCCTTATAGCGGCAAAGTCCCTCAGTCCCTCCCTGGCAGTTTACGGCTGCGAACCGGCGATGGCTGACGATGCCTGCCGGTCTCTGAAAGCCGGCAAAATCATACCTTCCGTCAATCCGGCAACCATGGCAGACGGACTGCTTACCTCGCTGAGTCCCCTTACTTTTGAAATCATCCGCAACCACGTGAAAGAAATACTCACTGTTTCTGAAGAGGAAATCGTTGCGGCCATGAAACTTGTCTGGCAGCGAATGAAAATAATTGTCGAAGCTTCCTCGGCGGTGGCACTGGCAGCTGTCATGGCTAACAAAGGCCTGATAAGGAATAAAAGAGCAGGCATTATCCTGACCGGAGGGAATGTCAACCTGTCTAATCTGCCTTTTGGCTGAAGGCAAGTTCTGCAACCACCGGGAAATGGTCTGACCATTCCAGCCTGTCGCATCGGAAATATTGCGGTTCAAATATCTTATCACAGAGGATATAATCTATCCGCACATAGGGGAAAAGTCCCCTGTAGGTGTAACCCAGACCCGACCCTGCCTCCACGAAAGCATCCTTCATATTGCCCGACAACCTTTGATAGGCATATGACACAGGCGTATCGTTAAAGTCGCCGCATACAATGGCCGGATAGGGTGAAGACTCTATGTGCAGCGATAACTGTTCGACTTGCCGGGCTCTCATGATGAAAGCATCGCGCATGCGGACCGACATATCCTTGATCTCTGAAAGCTGCTGCTCACTGATATTGAAACTGAGGGTATCCAGCAGTTCTGCATAGCTGGCTTTCAACCTGATGGATTGAAGGTGGCAGTTATATATCCTGATGGTGTCGTTTAAAAACACGATGTCGGTGCAGATGCTGCCGTTAAGAGACTCCTCGAAGTCAATGGTACTTTTCCGGACAATGGGCAAACGGCTGAAGGTTGCCATACCGAAATTCATTTTCCCGGAAACCGCGTCCGTGTAATCGACATGTGAATAGGAAAGGTAGGAAAGCTGTTTTTTAAGATGCTGCAGGTCAGCCATCCCGCCAGGTATGGAAACAAATTCCTGGAAGCAGACGACATCGGGCTTTTCCTTCAGGATATAGCTGATTATCTGTTTTTGTGCGGTGGTATCAGCATTCCATTGATAATAGTTGAAAAGCCTGACGTTATAGGTGAGGATTTTCAGCGATTCCTGGTTACTTTTAACAGCAGGTCTGTTTAACCTCAGCTGCATGTATCTGCGCATGAAGCCCCAGCCGGCAAGGATGCATATCAGTGAAAGCATCAGGTACCATTTGCGGAAGACAAGCCAGAAAAGAACAAAGGCCATATTGACGAGCATGATCACCGGATAGGCCATACCGGTAAAGGCAAGGATCCAGAAGGTACGGGGACTGACAACAACAGAAAGGTAGGAGAGCAGCAGAAGAACTGCGGCGAATATATTGAAGATCAGGACAATGCTAATAACGAGCTTTTTCAAATCGGGGTCGTTTAGTTAGCCTGAGACAATTCACGAAGATCCTGGTTTGTTCTTGTTCACATTGAAAAGGGTTTCCTTTTCCTTTTTTGTAAGGCTTTCATAACCGGATTGTGCGATTTTGTCAAGGATCCGGTCTATTTCACGCTGCTGTTCGGCTTTCTGGCGGTTGTACTCTTCGTCGGACATGCGGGTTGACCGTTGCCGGTAACTGACATTGAGCCTGGGCTTACGTGTGAAAAGTGTCATCATCCTATCCAGCGCATCATTCAGCCATTTGCCCGGTTCCTTGCCCGCCTGGTACTGCCGGTAAAACAAATATCCGTATAATGCTCCCCCCAGGTGGGCGATATGTCCCCCTGCATTGTATGACGCGATCATAAGCAGGTCGAGAACTATTATAAACAGAGCGATATATTTAAGTTTGACAGGCCCCAGGAATAAAAGGTACAAGGTGTAGTCAGGAACATAGAAAGATATGGCCACGACGACAGCCATGATGGCCGCGGAGGCACCCAGCATGTTGCTTCCCAGGTATTGCTGCAGTCCCGGAAATCCGTTCAGCAGCAGCAGATAAAAGACAGCGCCTGCTATGCCACCCAGCAAATAGGTGCTTAGCAGCTGCTTTTCAGTAAAGTACTGCAGGAATATCCTTCCAAACCAGTAAAACATAAGCAGGTTGAAAAAGATATGCATGAAATTGAAATGGGTGAACATGTAGGTGATAAGGGTCCATGGTCGCTGCAACAGCTCTCCGGGTATGCTGGGTACCATGAGATAAGTCAGGAATTTATCTGTATACCAGCTTCTCAGTTCATCCAGCGTGTTGCCGGGGGTGAGTAATCTGAAAATAACGAATATAAAACCGATGATGATGAAAACACCCGCATTGATATAAATGAGCCTTGTCAGCATGTTGCCCTGTCGGAACGATCGCTTCAATTCCTCAATTATGTTCATGGCTTGGTAATGCTGGCTTTACAGTTAAATTTATCAATAAATTCTGAATTGATTTTTTTTCCAGTGCCTTACCATGAAAAAACCGAACAAGGCACCACCCAGGTGTGCAAAATGTGCCACATTGTCCCATCTGAAACCGGCCACGCCAAAGAATAGCTCGAGAACAGCATAGGCAGGCACGAAGTATTTTGCCTTGATGGGTATGGGAAGAAAAATCAGCATCAGCTCGACATCGGGAAACATCATGGCAAATGCGATCAGCAGTCCGAATACCGCTCCCGAGGCCCCGACAGTCGGTACCTGGAAGTTCACATCCACGACCTGCTGAACGATCGTCCTGGCCTGGGGTATGAAGGAAGGATCATCGGGCCTGTAGAACCATTGCTGCATGAAATTCATGATCTGGTCATAGGAGGAAGTGTTCAGGGCGTATTTGCTGATGAACTCGTTGAACAGGGTATATCCGGAAGATGCATAAAATTCGTTGGCACTTCTGATCATGGAACTCATCTGGACATAGTTTACGGCAAGATGTGTGCATGCGGCACCGAGACCCGTCACCGTGTAAAAAAACAACATTCTTTTGCTGCCCCACACTCCTTCCAGGATGCGCCCAAACATGAACACACCAAACATGTTGAAGAAGATGTGGGCAAAATTGGCATGCATAAAGATATGGGTAATGATCTGATGGGGTTCGAAAAGGGGTGATTTCAGCGGAAAGAGGGCCAGGTGCCTGTACATGAAATCCGAATTCGACAGGTTCAGGCTCAGCTGGGTAAGAATGAAAACAATCACATTTATTATGATGATGTTCTTAACGACCGGTGGCAGGGAAGGGAACCGGCTTCCTCCGAAGATACCCATATGCGAGTTGTAAAAATAAAAGACAAATATAGGTTTTTATTTAACCGGCCAGGTTTTATCTTTGTCGAAAAATAGCCCATACCTTGGTCAATGCTAATATTGCCGGCTTGTTGAATAAGTTCAGTACCTGCAGGGTACTGGTCATCGGGGATGTGATGGTGGATGCCTACCTTTGGGGTAAGGTATCCAGGATTTCACCCGAGGCCCCTGTGCCGGTTGTTACATGCACAAATACCGAATACCGGCCCGGCGGTGCGGCCAATGTTGCCCTTAACCTGCATTCCCTTGGAGCCGAACCGGTAGTTTGTGCCGTTACGGGAAAAGACAGGGAAGCAGGTATCTTTAAAGAAATGCTGGGTAAGCTGGGAATAAGCCATGAAGGAATAGTGGAATCAGATGACAGGTGCACGACGCTCAAGACAAGGATAATTGCAGGGAATCAGCAACTGCTGCGGGTCGACAGGGAAGATGATAAATACATTGTCGGGGAGCTGGAACAGCAGCTGTGGGAGCGGATCCGGCTAATTGCCGATTCCGGTCCCCTTCACGCCATTGTCTTTCAGGATTATGACAAAGGGGTTATCACACCTTTCCTGATCGAAAAGGCAATTGACCTTGGCAATAAACGGGAGATCCCCACACTGGTTGATCCAAAGAAACGCAATTTTAACCTGTACAGGGATGCCACGCTCTTCAAGCCTAATTTCAAGGAGCTTGTTGAAGGGTTGAATCTTGATATTGCCAAGGAAGATACGGTTTCACTCAGAAGGGTTTTACGGGACCTGCAGGAAAGGCGCGGTTTCGGATCAGTGCTGCTGACGCTGTCTGAGCAGGGGCTGATGGTATGCCAGGGAGAACGGTTCCTGCGGGTGCCCACCGAAGCCCGGGACATTGCCGATGTTTCGGGCGCCGGTGATACGGTGATTGCGCTGGCCAGTCTTTGTCTGGCTGCCGGAGTGGATCTGTATGATATGGCAAAACTGGTCAACCTGGCGGCAGGCATGGTATGCCAGAAGGTTGGCGTGGTGCCTGTCGAAAAAGA
>JAXDCR010000003.1:0-29026 GCA_034677845.1 Bacteroidales bacterium
GTTTTTTTAAACAACAGCCTGAACCGGTTCAACTATCGCCTTGACCAGTGTCTGGTAAAGGCGGTGGAGGAGCTGCTGGATACAGCTGACAAGCGGCATTACAATGAACTGATTTTCAATAAAAATCCAATGTTTATAAATGACACCAACCGGTATCACATCGATCTTCGTCCTGACAGTCTGTCTCCTGCCATTGATGCAGGAAGCGACTCCCTGTTGCTGGCCGAACCCGTTCTCCGGTATGATTTCGACGGTCAGCCGCGATACCTTGACAATGCTCCGGATCTCGGGGCTTTCGAAAGAAAAACAACTGACTGAATCCCGCGCGGCCGGATGAACACAGCTACATCACTGATGCTGGCAGGGTTGTGCCTGTTTGTTGCTTCACCGACCTGCGACCGGAAATTGCATGATTACCATTCACCCAGTGAAAGCAATGAGAATGACAGATCTTTCCGGATGGCCTTTTACAACACTGAGAACCTATTTGATATTTACGATGATCCGCTTACCGAGGATGATGAATTCACTCCCGGAGGTGACCTGCATTGGACTGCAAAAAGATATAAAGACAAGATGAACAAGGTCTACAAGGTCATTGTTGCCTTGGGAGGCTGGGAGCCTCCTGAAATAGTGGGCCTGTGCGAGGTTGAAAACCGGCAGGTGCTGGATGACCTTGTTACCGGAACCCCTCTGGCAAAATACGATTACAGGATTCTCCACCAAAACTCAGATGACCTGAGGGGTATTGACGTTGCCCTTCTGTACAGGGGTGACAGGGTTCGCCTGTTGCAAAGCCGGTATTACAGTCTTACCCGTAAAGGAATCATCACCCGCGAAATCCTGCATGCAAAGGTGCTAGTATCGGAGGATACCTTTCATGTATTTGTAAATCACTGGCCTTCCCGTTCAGGTGGCGAACTCGAGACCGAAAAAAACCGGATTGAGGCAGCGCGTCTTTTAAGATCAGCCGTTGATTCTCTGTTCAGGGTTGACAGCCGTTCTCGCATTGTGATCATGGGAGACTTCAACGACACGCCGTCCGACCTGAGCATGTCGGAGGTCCTTCAGGCCCTGACAGTTTTTCCTCCTGCCGTTTCTCCTGACAGCAGGCTTTTTAACCTTTCCGCCGGGGGTGACTTCAGGAACAGGGGTACGATAAAATACGGTGGGCAGTGGTCGGTATTTGACCAAATAATTGTGTCAGGCGCCTGGTTTGACAAGGAAGGTAATCTGAATGCCGGTGTTGAAAGCTTCAGCATTCTGGATAAGAACTTTTTACTGATTTCCGATGAAGATTACGGGGGACTGAAACCCTTCCGCACTTACTCAGGTTATTCCTACCAGGGAGGGTTTTCGGACCATCTGCCCGTTTACATTGATTTATACTGACCCGTGCCTGACCATCTGGCCGATCAGTCCGGTCTCATGCTATGGTTTGGCAGGAACAATAGCCTGCCGCCTGCAATAACGGGCACAGTCACCGCAACCCATACACCTGGCAGAATCGATGAAAGCCTTGCCGCTCTGCATGACCAGGACCTTCTGCTGACACGACCGTATGCAGTGCATGCATCCGTTGCATCTGACGCTGAGTACTTTATACGGAACTATCTTACCTGGTTCTCCTGCAAAACCAAGATTTGTCATGGCGAGCATGCCGCCAAGGATCAGGCTGCCCCCTGAATATATAAAGTTTCTTCGTTTCATGGCTTTTTGATTTTTCTTAACAACTTGTCCCGTTTGACATACTTTATGAAATCCTGTTTGAAATACTGTTTTAATTCTTACGGAACAAAAATAGTTCCACATATTAAACAATTAAAAATCAATATACAAACTGGCATTATCCATCGACAGAACGGCAAATATGAATGAAAAACACCCGGTTTTCACAGTAAGGTCCGGAGCCGGCAGGCTATCCTTCAACTGGTAAACCTCCGCGGCATAGGTCATCGTCAAGGTGACGGGTGTGATGTGACAGTTGCGTTGTTTTTTACACTATGACAACAACCAAAAGCAGGATAAAAACGTTATATGCATAAATCCGGTCAATTAAGCATCACGCCGAAATAAGTTGTCAAAGGAATGCATGATGAACAGCAAGGGATACAGGTCAGTTGCCCTGTCTTATAACCGCCATGCGGTGATTACCATCCTGAAGATCAGCAGCACGCATGATCCCATGCACTGCATCACAGAAGTCGATGTCACGGAACCCATGGGATTGATGAAGGAGCATTATGAGAAAACGGGAGTAAAACTTTCCCTGACAGCCTATGTGGTGGCCTGCCTTGCGCGTATCCTGACGGAGTTTCCTGCTTTCAACTCATTCATCAGGGGCAGGAAATTAATCCTGCTGGATGATATAACCGTGGTGGTTTATATCGAGCGGGAGATTCGGGGTGAACCTGTACCGGAACCCGTCGCAATCAAAAATGCCCATCTTAAGACATATAGTGAAATTCATGCAGAAATCAGAAAAGCCCAGATGCAGAACGATGACAGTCTGGGAAGTCTGTCGGATGCACAATGGATAAGGTTTGTTCCAAGGTTTCTCGGCCCTCTGATTGCACGCATTCTTGATAACAATATTCGTTTCGCCAGAAAATACGGCAAAGCGGTTGTGTCATCGGTAGGGATGTATTACAGGGGGCCCTCCTGGTATGTTCCGAACGGCACCACAACCGTGCAGGTGGTTATCGGGGGTATGAACCGCAAGGTGGTTGAACATGACGGTGTATTCTCATCTGCAGATCATTTGTGCCTGACTGTCACATTTGACCACAGGATTGTTGACGGGGGACCGGCTGCACGTTTCATGCAGAGGCTAACCGATCTGATCAGAAGCGGGGATCTTCTGAGGGACTAATACCTGATGGACCCGTCTGTCATTAAGGCAACCTGACATCCGGAATCCGGCATTCCGGTCTGTGCTGTCAGTCAAGTTGAAATCTGACGAGGTCTGCGATGAATGGAATAAAATGATTATACTTGCAGCCAGTTCAAAACTGTAACTCTCCCACCCCCCTGCACAGTTAATCGGATATTGCGTAATTACTATGAAAAGACTTAACATGATCAACGTTATCGGGATGGATTTCTTCATCACCGTCATGCTTATGCTGTTGATATCCTGTGAGAAGGAGACCAGTTACCCGGAGAATGAGACCTGCCAGACGGGTGATACTTTGACAGCCATCGCAGGGAATAACAGAGTGTGGACTGAATATCTGGGGACTGATACAACTGTGCTTGCCTTTCCTGACCCGTACGCAAACTACTGGACATACTCCTTTGCCCGCACTTCTGAAAATATGGGATTCAGGATTACCGGGGAGTTTGGTGACTGCCGTTACATGAACTTTGCAGTCTATGAGCTCCCGTCAGCAGTCACCTCAATTAACATGAAAGACGTGGACATCAGGACGGACTGCGGCAATGAGAATCCATTTATTGACGACAGAGTATCTGACAGCCGTTTTTACAGTCTCCATATTGTTCCGGAAGGCACCATCATTAAAGAAAACTGGCTGAACGTGATCACCTTCGATGCCTCGGCCGACAGCCTGTCGATCTTCCTGCGATATTACCTGCCACGCTCAGACAAACAAGCCGGTGCAGAACTTCCCGGAATAGAGGCATTTAACACAATAAGCGGGGAACCAGCGGAACTGCCGGAACCGTTTTCTCTCACGTCTGTCAGAATAAATATGGACAGTATCAACAACATCCTGAATTCTTTTTTCAGGGTTGAATCGGTACCGGATCAGATCATCCGTTTCTACAATATACGCAGTGACCTTTACTATGCCAACCCTGACAATCTTTATCTGGCCACTCCCATAACCAGAAAAGAGAATGAGGTGTATATGTTCCGGTTCAAAGCGCCTGTCTTTGCCCTCACCAGGGAGGAGATACCGACTGCGGAGGTGCGCTACTGGTCTGTAACGCAAAGCGATATAACGACCCGGAGTTTTTTGGGGATGAAAGACGAAGACGCCATCATTGCCAAAGACGGTTTCATAAACCTGGTCATAGCTGAGGATACCCCGGAAAACAGGGCCAGGGCAGAGGGTCTGAATTTCATGCCCTGGAGTGTAAAAAGCGGCAAGATGATACTGATATATCGAAATATGCTAACCAGAGAAGGGTTCACCGGCAGCTTCAACAAGGTTCCCAACCTCGATGGATCGAACAGCATGAATGTTTTTCTTCAGGCTGCCAGAGTCTATATTGGTGAATACGGACCTGCCGGAAAGAGAATGAGCCAGGAGGAATATCTGAGCAACTTCGGAGGGTTTCAGATCAGCTACTGAATGGCGGTTTGCCGGAAATACAACCATTGGCTCCCAAAATCCTGTGTTTCGATGACCACTGCCCGTCTTCTCATTTCATCAGGTATCAGACCGGCGTTATTGCTCAGTGTCTTCCTGATGGCCCTGATCTCCCGGGCAAAGGATTATTCTTAGCGGCACATTTCAATATTTACCGTATTTTTTGGCGCATCTGGGACAGTAAAGATACCACATATACCATTTTTTATTGACAGGCCCTTTGATTGCGCGCATTCTTGATAACAATACCCGTTTCGCCGGAAACACGGTAAAGCGGTTGTGTCATCGGCAGGGATGTATTACAAAGGACCCTCCTGGTATGTTCCGAACGGCACAAGGACCGTGCAGGTGGTTATCGGGGCATGAACCGCAAGGTGGTTGACCATGACAGTGTATTCTCATCAGCAGATCATTTGTGCCTGACTGTCACATTTGACCACAGGATTGTTGACGGGGCACCGGCTGCACGTTTCATGCAGAAGTTCACCGACCTAATAAAAAGCGGGGAACTGCTGAAAGATAAGTAACTTGCCGACCCGGTATACGTAACACCGTAATCCCGGTCCTGCCTCCGGGATACACCGCCGGTTCATGGTAAAGTGTTAAACACTTGTTTTCCATGTGGCAGCAGGGCTGGTACCTGCCCTGCTGCCACATAGAGAACCGATCAGGTCCTCAGAAACTCCATGGGTACGTCCCTGAGTCTGGCGATATCCTGAATTCTGTTTCTTACATCAAAACCTGCTGAACAGCTGACACGGCACTTGTCGCATGAACCGCACACATCACCTGTCAGTCCCGTCTGCTGCAGGGTATACCATGCCTGTTCCATACTCCTGTAACCATAGGCGTACATATAGCTCCTCATGATTGTCGGGATATCAAGGTTGCGGGGGCATTGCGGAAGGCACCTCTTGCACTGCTGGCAGTACAGGCTGGGTTCCGCCTCCAGCTGCGCCAGGTTAAGGTCTTTCAGTTCCTGGTCACTCAGCTTCAGGTTCTGTGTCATCTCCACGTTTTTCTGAAGCTGTTCGATGTTTGACATGCCGGAAACGATGGTTGATATGTTATCATTCTGCAGTACCCATTTAAGGGCTGCATTTGTATTGATAGCACTGGTTCCCGAATTGTCGCGGAAGACTCCGGCCGTTGTCTTGATAGCCATCAGGCCAAGACCTGCCCTTGCTGCGGTATCCATTGCCATGTGCAGGTTGTCCTTATCCTGTACCTTGTAATTATAAGATACCATGATGACATCGTACACTCCGGATGCGGCAGCTGCTGCAACAGCTTCCGCGCATGTATCATGGGTGGCAATACCGAGGAAACGGGTTTTGCCCTGTTTCTTAAGGTCATTAAGCACATTAAGGACAGGCTCATATAAAACCGATTCTTTTGAACATACCATGGGAAGCATGAAAATATCCACATATTCCAGGCCGAAACGGTTAAGGCTGTCATCTGCCTTCTTCTTATAGGAATCGGGACTGAAATCCTTTGTAAAGGTCCCGGTGCGGTTGTCGAAACCATCGGGCGGGGCGGCCGTACCGACGACGAAGGAATTACGGGGTAGTCCTTTCAGGGCTTCTCCGACGAGTTTTTCGTTGTTGCCTTCACCGTAGTAGGTGGCCGAAAAGAACAGCCTGATGCCGTAATCATAGGCTGCCCGGATGAAGTTGGAACTGCTGGTGGCGCCGGTCCCCATGCTGATGACGGGACTCTGGATACCTGTTCTCCCCAGCGCCCGTGTGGGTATGGGAGCGTAGGAGCTGACCGGCTGTCCGCTATTTGGGGCAGCATTCAGGGTGCCCGGCACGACGGCAGCGCCTGTCAGACCAAGGAGGCTTTTTTTCAGGAATTCTCTGCGAGCTTTGATTTTCATATCAGTGTGTATTAGGTTGAAATCGGATAGCTAATATAATGGGGACTAAAATTACAAAATGCTTGTTTATTTACAAGGTTCCCGCCCTGATGGATCTAAAAGAACGGAATACTACTCTGCGGACCGATATACTGTGCCCTCAGGAAAGCCCCCGGTATGTGCTTGTGAGACAGGCGCTTATCTGGCCATGGCCAGTCTTCTCATGGTAAGAGGCATCAGTTCGATGGCATAACGGAGCGAGGTCCGGGGCATGAGGCACTTGTTGCGCATCACATAATCAAAAATTTCCTGCCGGTGTTTGCGGCTCTCTTCCTTCAGCAGCCAGCCGTAGCCCTTCTGCACCATATCGTCCTTATCTGTCAGCATAATGGAAGCTATCTCAATGGCTTTATGGAGGAACTCACCCTTTTTGGCGGGCATGATTAGGCTGACCGCTGCAGCCCTTCTCATCCACCGGTTATCAGACCGTGCCCAGTCCCCCAGCACATCAGCCTTATGCGGGAAAAGCGTCAGGAGGTCTCCCACGGCATGGTTGCAGAAGCTGTCACATTTGGCCCAGTTGTTTATATAAAGGTTGATCCACCGGGCATACGTTTCCATGTCTTCCGGCACTATGAATGAATTAAAGTGTTTGCCCCACATGCTGACAACAAAGGCCTCCTCCATGACGTCGGTCCGCAACAGTTCCTCGCAAAGGGAGAAGATGACCTCCTTGCCTTTTTCCTTTATCTTCTGCCAGTACCTTCCGGCTATCTTTTCGACTGTGTGCGTCTTCACCCCGTAACCATGTACCTCTTCCCTGAAAAAACGACTGAAGCTGAGGCGGGTTTTTTCGTCGGCATGATCAATCAGTTCCTGCCGTATGACCTCGATAAGATGGTTCATCTATTCCCCTTGATTCTGTATGCCATCCAGATAAGACCTCCCTTCTTTTTTTCCTGTCTGATCAACTGAAGTGAACAGGATTTGCCAAGATTCCCGAAAATGCTGTAACCGCTTTTACCAACGAGAAGCGGGTGAATGAGCAGGCTGATCTCGCTGACCAGGCCTTTCTCCACCAGCAGGTTCCCCAGGATCCGCCCTGCATCAACAAACACGATATCAACATTATAATGGCTGTTCAGTTTTTCAAGTGCCAGTTTCAGATCAACTTGATCCTGGCCGGCAACGAGATAATCATAATTGCGTTCATTCAGGTAAGTAAGGTAGTCGGCAGGTGTTGTTTCAGACACAAGGGCGATGACATCCCGGCAATACTCAAACCTCCGGCAGGTGTGCAGCAATCCTTTCAGGCTTCCCCTGCTGTCGACCACAGCCCAGAAAGGAATGTCCGCTGTCCTTTCAGGCTTGATGAAATCGCTTTGATCTTCAGGAGGAATACTGCCGTTCCCGTACAGTTCGGTTCCGGCTGTGACCGTTTTGGAACCGATCAGATGTACCCGGGGTGAGTAGCTGCCTGCAATTCTGTAGTGCATTTCCATGTCAGGTTCAAAACCTGTCAGGGAGCCGTCCAGGCTGACGGAATTGTGAAGAATGACTCTTGGAAGCATAGATAACGTTCTTTGAATGATTCAACAGGTATAATGCAGTGCCGTGATCTTATGTCGCCACTTCCGAAATGATGACAGTGTAGTTTTTTCCGTATTTTTTTGCGCATCTGGGACAGTAAACATACCACATGTACCATTTTTTTATTGACAGGCCCTTTGATTTGGCCAGCTTTTCAAAATCCCTGCACCATTTTCCCGTGTCACCGTATGGGCCCTCATAGACTTTGCTGAGAAATTTGCCGCTCAGGGTGGTGTTTTCAATACCGGGGATTTCCTTGTCCACCGACAGGTAAACATCCATGTTCCACCTGGATGTGTGATCCGAAAGGCATACGGCACCTGTAAGTGCTGAACCTGCCTGTTTCAGTATCCTGTCGAAGTTTCTCATGACATTTCCGAAGTTAAGGGGAATGAAGAACAGGGTTCTGACCTTCCCTTTAATAAACTTCCTGTTATCCCATTCAATTATCTTATCGTCCCATGGTGCCGGGTCGAATTCGGGGCAGCAGGCATCATCGTCTTTCTTTTGTGATTCCATACCATCCTCCATTTTTTCAAGGTTTAAGCTCTTATCAAATATACAATTTGGTCATGAGTTGTCAGGGGAAAAAGCCGCAATTTTTGAAAGAGTTTATCAAATCAGGTTGCCGGCATTTTTTCGGGATTTCCCGTCAGGGGATATAGGAGCTGATCAGGAGTGACAGGTTTTCTGCAGTCTCTTCATTTTCAAGACCGCTGATCCTGGCAGTCCCTGTCCGTATTTCAGCTTTTACATAAGGCATGGAGTACACGGTATTGTCAACAACAAAGGCTACCATGCGTCCTGTGTTGCTTCTGGTCAGATCTGCCCATTTCCTGGATCCCTCCATGTTAAATTGCAGGTCGACATTATTGTTGCCGGGTGTGGCTTTCTGAACGTCTGAAATATCTAAAGCCGCATTGTAGGGCAAGGCTACTATAGCATACCTGGTAGATAGTGCGTCATCATTAATTCTCATAACGGCCAGCCTCACCCCATCCTGTTCATATTCCATGTTCAGCCGGGGAAGGTCTTCCTGCCGGATGGAGGCCAAGAAGGGTGACTGCATCTCGGAGGCCGGCATGAGTATGGAATCCGCCTTCAGAACGGCGGCAAATGAAGCAGATAATTCATTCGGCGTGAGTATCGCGTAAATGCCGAAATGTCTGGCCTCTTCCTGTGTGGCCGGTTGTTCGGCCGGTTTACAGGAAACCGCCGGCAAAAAGCAAGGAAGTAATAATAATGTGATAGTCCTCATACCATTTATTTATTAATTGGGTAATTATTATATGTATAAATCAAAAAATAAGCCGACTAAAGGAGGTTATATCGGGGCATGGGAGAAAGGTATGGAAAATCTGTTCTATCATTTGTTCCTGGTTTTTCTGAATTCAATGAAATATTCAGTCAGCGCATTGACATAGTCCTCATAGGCCTTTGCTCCCCGGTCGGTTATGCGGCAGGTAGTCAGAGGGTATTTGCCCCTGAATGACTTTGTTATGTCAATATAGCCGGCCTTGTTCAGTTTGGCAAGCTGAAAACTCAGATTGCCTTTTGTTGTGCCGATATTTTCGAGAAGAAAGCTGAACTCAGCCGATCTGACACCGATCAGGACGGACATTACGGCAAGCCTTACCTGTGAATGCAGCAGGGGATCAAGGTCTTCAAACATATTTATACCTTTTTCCGTCTGGCATACATAACGTGGCCGGGAATGATGAATGCAAGCAGCCAAGCAAAGGCTTCAACGATCATCTGCTCCTCCAGCCTTAAATAGGAACAAAAGTAAGCCAGCACGCCAAACACAATTCCGCCGGCTATGAGCATCGCATGGCGCAGGATTCCTCCGGTCACTACCACTGCAAATGCAATGCAGACCATAAAGATCGGATGCTGCAGCTCGAAATTGATTGAATGCAGTACATTAAACTGGATCAGGTTTATTAGCACAAGGCAGACAACAAGAGAGATCCATACGTAACGCAGCGAAATGCCAATATAAGTCTGGACCTTTCTATGCTGCCTGACAATATAATAGATGGTGTAGGCCAGCACAAGTGCCCCCAGCACGTAACCTGCCTTTTCAATAAGATTCCTGACCGCGACGGTCGTGATCCACCGGGAAATAATGTAGCCGGTGGCATACATGTAAAACATCATCCATCCCCATGCGATGAAAAGGATTCCGTCATTTCTGAGCCTTGCCTGCGAAACCTGTATCATCTCCCTGATCAGCCGAAGCGAATGGCCAGCCTCTGTCATGTCTGTTTCCTGATTTTCGTTGATCATATTAAATTGTTTATTATATAAAACTAGTTTGCATTACAAACTTATTGCATTTTAACGTATTTTCCAAATTCTTGTGATTTTTATTCTGATAACCTGACTCACCTGCCGGCCGGGTCAATGACCATGGCGACGCCCGGATCGCGCAAACCTGCCGCCATGCTTTTTCAGGGGACCGGCATGGTATCTCCGGTTCAAATCATGTTACAATTCCTTGCTCATACGCCGCAGAGCGGGGACGAGGAAAGAAATAATGCCGATGAGGAAGATCCCCGTGCCTGAAATGATGAATGTGTTTGTGACGCCGATTGAATCGGCAATAAAACCGGTCTGCAGCAACCCGATCATGGAAGGCAGCAGGGTGATGCTGCCGAAAAGTGAAAACACCCTTCCCAGCACCACCGGTTCAATATTCGTCTGCAGCACCACGTTAAACGACCCGAAATAGATGGCCCCTGAAACACCTCCCAGCAAAGTAAGGGCGACAAAATATGCGAACCGGTTCGCGGGCAGAAGTCCCGACAAGGCAAAGGTAAGTCCCAGCAGCCAGTACATCGAATTGATCAGGGTTATCCTGTCGGTTTTCATTTTCAATATTCCCAGCAAGGCGCCGCCCAGCAGCATCCCTGCGCCCCAGGAAACTTCGACAAGGCTCATCTGGTAAGTGCCGCCGGCAAAGTGATTGACTGTCATCAGCGGGAAGAGGGCTGCCACCGGCATGATCAGAAAATTGGCCAGGATGGCGAAAATGAAAAGCCACAGCATTCCCCTGTTTTCAACAACCGCCAGAATGCCTTCCTTCATTTCCCTCACTATATCGGGAGGATGTGCATCCGGCTGCCTGGCAGGGTTGGGTATGGTCACCATCACCAGGCTTATGCAGGCCATGGTTGCCCCGAGCACATCGAACAACAGCACGTTCGTCATGCTGAAGTAGCTGATGAGCAGGGCAGCAAGGGCGGGACCTGCAATGCTGCTCACCGATTGTATCACCTGGTTAACCCCCGCGACACGCATTAGCTCAGATTCAGGAGCGAGGAGGGGAACCGAAGCCTGCATGGCCGGCATATGGAATGCGCTGCCGGCCGAGCGGAGCGCAAGCAGCAGATATATATGCCCCAGTTCGACCTTGTCCAGGTAGAAAAGCAGGGCCATAAACGCCGAACATAAGGCAATGAATACATCGGCCAGTATCATTACCCTCCTGCGGTCCCACCTGTCGATGAAGACACCGGTAAGGGGACCCATAACAAGCTGAGGCAGCATATGGGCTATTGTGGTAAAAGCCAGCACCTCGGCTGACCTTGTTTCCATGCTCAGCCAGAAAACAACCGCATATCCGACGACACCGCTGCTGAGGGTCGAGAACAGCTGTCCCGTCCAGATGATCCCGAAAACCTTCTTCCAGTTGCCCGCCTGATCTTTTGTGCTGTGTTCGCTCATTACAGGCTGATAATCCTCAGGTCTTCGGCAACGGTAAAGATCGTCTGCAGTTTATTGGATATCCCGCATTTCTGACCGTTTTCCGGTAAGGGCAGTACAACAAACTCATATTAAGATGTTGAGGTCGGGCACAAATATATTCCTTTTAGCTTTTGAATGCAATTGGGACGAAGCTTCAGCGAGCCGGCAGGAATGACTGATTCTCCGTGAAAGAATGACGGAAGGCTAAAAAACCCGTCATGTAGGGTGGCAGTCAGAATTTAAGGATCAGGCCGATCACGATGCCCAGCAGCAGCATTTCTGCCAGTCCCGTCACCAGCTGATAGACCAGTGTCCTGCCAGGCACGATGAACATCATCCAGCCAGATAAAGCATTCATGACAACCCTGAAAAACCACATGCCAAGTCCGAACGCGATTCCTCTTGCAGTGCCGCTTTGAGCCGGAAGCACGGGCAGGATGAAAAGGTACACCGCGCAGATCACAAAGCCATAGGCAAGATCAATTGCCATGCCTGCCGGCACATTGACAGCCTGACGGGCTATTGGTTTATAACAATCCATAATCCTGGCAGCCAAAGGATTGCCATTTATCAGCGCATCCATTATGCCAAAAAGGACACCGGAGGACAACGAAGCTACAACGTATCGTGCCATGTTTGTATGCAGTTTAATAAACAATTCAGCATCCTTTCAGGACCGGTTGAGTTTCTCTTTTGCCTCTTCCGGTGTGGACACAAAAATGATCCTGCCGCTTTTATTGCTTTAAAGCATTAAATACCACAGGCTTTTGCTATTGTATTTAGAAAAATCCCCGACGACGGCAAGACGAACACGGTAGTTGGAGAATTTCTGCAGGATCTCGCCTGCCAGACGGGTCTTCAGGTCGAAAAATGCCGGGTTGAGATTATGTTCATACACAATTATCCGGGATGCGCCGTGGTATCCGCAGTCTGCCATAAGGTCCAGCGCATCCTGTGTGTCTTTGATAATTACCTTCGCGGATTGCAGCTCGGCAATGGCTGAGCTTCCGGTGTTAAAATATTTAATAGTATCCATCGGGGGTTTCTTTCTCCTGTGAGTTCCTTTTGATTGTCCTATGGTAATTCTTCACCATCTTTCCGAATTCCTTATCTTTTTTATGCCTTTCTGCAAGGGAGGATTCAAAATGCAGTTTTTCCTTCTGCATTTTCTTGTAGTTCCGGAGAGAAGCAGTATCCACCTCGCCCCTTTCAGCGGCCGCAAGAACGGCACAGCCTTTTTCACCGCTGTGGCTGCAGTCGCTGAACCTGCATTGCCTGGCAAGTTCCTCGATCCGCATAAAGGTGGTTTCAAGTCCCCCCGAATCATCCGCAATACCCACCTCGCGCATACCCGGGTTGTCAACCAGCAATGCTCCCTGCGGCAGCAGGAACAGCTCACGGTGGCTTGTCACATGCATGCCTTTGTTTGTACTTGAGCTTACGGGGCCGGTTTTCATTTTGCGCTCACCTGTCAGGTTGTTGATGAGCGTCGATTTTCCCACACCTGAAGACCCCAGCAGGCAGTATGTCTTTCCTTTTTCGACAAATGACATAAGGTCCTCATACCCCTGTTGTGTCTTATGGCTGACAGGGAAGACCGGCACACCGATGATGCGGGAACGGAGGGCCGAGATCATCAGGTTGACCTCGTCTTCCGCAACAAGGTCAATTTTGCCAAGTATGACTGCCGGTTTTATATGTGCTGCATGGCAAATCGTCAGGTACCTTTCCAGCCTGTTTATGCTGAAGTCCCTGTCAGCTGCCTGACAAAGAAAACCCACGTCAATATTCGCAGCAATAACCTGTACCTCACTGTTGCTCCCCGCCGCCTTCCGTCTGATAACCGAATATCGGGGAAAAACCCTGTGTATGATGGCAAAGTTGTTGTCATAAAGAGAAATGGCTACCCAGTCCCCCACTGCCGGGAAATCCTCCCGGTGCATAGCCGAGAAGCGAAGGTTGCCGCTGATCTCGGCTTCAACCTCCCCGCCTCCGGTGGCAACCCAGTATCTTTCCCTGTGTTCGGCGATGACCCTCCCGGCGGCAAAGCTGCACAGACCCAGGGAGGTTCTTGCTCCCTCAAGTGAAGCGTTATATCCCAGTTCTTCGAGATTCATCAGGCAAGCTGCTGATCAGCATCCTAAAAAATTGATCAATCTATGTTCCGGTTCAGCGCCTGGTTTTTCCACGTCCTGTGAAAGTAAACATAAATTCCCCTGAGATCCGGTCCATATGCAACTGTCTCAGCGATTGACTTTGTCCATGGAAATCCAGACGGGTCGGTCAGTAATTTTCTTCCCTTATCTGCATGAATGATTTCGGGTGCAGGCAGGCGGGACAGGTCTCAAGTGCCCGGTCGGATTCATAAACATAACCGCAGTTAAGGCATTTCCACCAGACTTTCCCGTCCTTTATGAAAACCTTGTCCTCCGACATATTTTGTAATAATTTCAGGTACCGGCGTTCATGTTCCGCTTCGACCCTGCCAATCATTTTAAATGCTCCTGCAATTTCGGGGAATCCTTCGCTTCTGGCAACCTCCGCGAAATGCGGGTATAACTTTGTCCACTCCTCATTTTCACCCTCGGCGGCGGCTTTCAGGTTATCCTTTGTGGTGCCGATGATGCCCGATGGATAGGATGCCGTGATTTCTGCCATTCCTCCTTCAAGAAATGCAAAAAATCTCTTGGCATGTTCCTTTTCCTGGCTGGCAGTCTCCAGGAAGATGTTGGCAATCTGTTCATAGCCTTCTTTTCTTGCGACACTGGCAAAAAACTCATAGCGGTTCCTTGCCTGTGATTCCCCTGCAAATGATTTCAGCAGGTTTTGTTCAGTCCGGGTTCCTTTCAGTGTTCTTGTCATTTTGATGTTTTTTTTGTGACAGCATCCGGTCCCTCCGACGGGACAGGCAGCATACAAAATTATCAAAATTGAGGAACCCGGCGCAGATGCAGGTAAATATTCCCTGAGGTTTTCAGACTTCTCTAAAAATTTTACTTTCTTGTGGAAAGTCGGCAATTAAAATATATCTTTAAGCGATCATTTTTCACCTTAGAGGAGATCAGTTTTACCAATTAACTAAACCTTAATTTTATCATTATGGATAATGAAAAACAAGAGAAGGGTGCTTCAGGCAGTAAATCCTATTCACGGAGGAACTTTCTGGCCACCGCTGCTGCAGCCTCTGCTGCTTTTACAATTATTCCGGGCGTTGCCATGGGTAAAAAACTTGGCTATCAGCCACCCAGTGACACCCTGAACGTTGCGCTTGTCGGAGCCGGCAGCCAAGGTTCGGGCGACATTAGAAGCATCTGCAAGCCAGGTGTCGAAACTGGTACGGGACAGGGCATGATGGGTATGAGTTCGAGGACCGGTACCGAAAACCTGGTGGCCATTTGCGATGTGGACTGGGGTTATTCATCGGTGACCAATTGTTTCAATACCTATCCTGCAGCCAAAAGGTATAAGGACTGGAGGGTCATGTACGATGAAATGGCAAAATCGATTGATGCCGTAGTTGTGGCAACGGCCGATCACAGCCATGCCAATCCCGCTGCTCATGCCATGACGCTCGGCAAGCACGTGTATGTTGAAAAGCCGCTTACCCACAGCATTTACGAATCGCGTCTGCTGACCAGGCTGGCCAAAAAATACGGCGTGGCCACCCAGATGGGCAACCAGGGTGCTTCCGGAGACGGTGTGCGTCAGGCATGTGCCTGGGCATGGGCCGGCGAAATAGGGGAAGTCCGCCGCTGCGACGTATGGACAAGCCGTCCTTCCTGGCCGCAGGGCATGGACGCTCCCACCGACAAGCAGAAAGTCCCGAAGACAATGGACTGGAACCTGTGGATCGCCCACATGCCTTTCCGTGAATACAACTCAGCCTACACCCCATGGAACTTCCGCGGATGGTGGGATTTTGGCACGGGAGCCTTCGGAGACATGGCATGTCACAACATGCACCCTGTATTCAAGGTCCTTCAGCTCACCTATCCGATCAGCGTCCAGGGACAGTCAACAACCCTTAAGAAAGATGCCTGCCCCCACGCCCAGATCGTAAAGATGGTGTTCCCCGCCCGTCCCAACCTGCCGAAGATGGCAATGCCTGAAGTTGAGGTCACCTGGTACGACGGCGGTTTTAAAGGTATGATACCCGACCAGCTTCCTGAAGGCAGGACATGGCAGGGCGAAGGTTGTGCCATTTACGGCACAAAGGACACGATCGTGCTGGGAAGCCATGGTGGCAATGCGTACCTGCTCTCCGGAAGGACGCCGAAGTCGCCCGAAGTGCTTCGCGTGGTGCCAGAAAACAACCATTACATGGACTGGGTCAATGCCTGCAAGAACCCCGATCTGCGTGACAAAATCGCATCGCACTTCGGTGAGGCCGGCCCCTTCAACGAAATGGTGCTGATGGGCGTTCTGGGTGTGCGTATGCAAAAGCTCAACAAGATCCTGATGTGGGACGGTGAAAAGATGGAATTCACCAACATCGGCGCCAATGAAACGGTATCTACCTACACAGTCAGCAGGAGTATGGGCCAGATGATGGCATCTGCCACTGCAGCTGCCAGAACAGCTGGCGGCGCTGCTCCCGGCGGCGCTGCTCCCGGCGGCGCTGCTCCCGGTGGCGCTGTTCCCGGCGGCGCTGCTCCCGGCGGTGCTGCTCCCGGCGGTGCTGCTCCCGGCGGCGGAATGCCTGCCGGCGGTCCCGGTGGTTTTGGCGGTACCGACGAGTCAACCAAAAATGCAAGGGAATATGTTGCATCCCTGGTCAAGCATCCTTACCTAAACGGTTTCAGCCTGCCTGATATGCCTGTATAAGGATCGCTACTGTAAATACACAAGAGAGGGCGTCTTTCGGGACGCCCTCTCTTATGCTCTTCAGAGAATCGTCAGACACATCTCAAATTGTGTTTGTCCCTTTAGCAGGCCCGGCAGTCTCAAAGGCCGCTTGTCGCCTTACAGCCGGGTAACGGAAGCAAATGACCTGTTTATGCCCTTGCGGTAGCTTACCCGGGGATACCCGAAAATGACAAAAAGACCTTCCCTGCTTTTATGGTGAATGCCATGGCGCTCCCTGAATTCCTTTGCCCTCCTCCCGCTCTGAATGAAAGGGTGGATCGCCCCCAGCATACAGGTGCCCAGTCCCATTGCCTCTGCCGCCACCATGGCATATGTGGCAGCCACAATTGGATCGGCCGGATCGGTAAATGGCGAACCATAAAAGTACATGGCAAGCGGCGCATCATAGGTGACGTAATTGTTTCCTTTTTGCATTTCGTCGATGTAGCCCCGGAACAAAGGCTCGATAAATCCCCTGAATACTTCGTCATTTGCCTTGCCCCAGAACGGTCGCATCATTGAAAGGAAAATCCCCGAGGTCATCCACCGCATCCCTTTCAGGTATTCTGAGTAATCGGCGGCAAAAGACCTGGTCTTTTCTTTTCCGTCGATGACAAGCACGTTAACATCGGAGGGCGGAATACCCATTGGCGCAGTCCGGGCTGCCTGCAGGATCCTGTCAATGAGCGCAGGTTCAACATCCTTTTCCCTGAATTCCCTGATGCTCCTGCGACGCTGCAGCAAATTAAGCAGCTGCTCAAAACCGGCGGCATCATTTTCCGGGGGAAGCATGAACAGATCATCCGGAGAAATTTCTCTGCCCGTAACTTCAATGGCTCCACGGGGACAGACGGCCATGCAGTGGCCGCACCCTATGCAGCCAAAAAAAGGAAAATTGCTTTTGGTTACTTTTCCGTCTTCAATGACCAGGTTGAAATCCTTGCAGACATCAACGCACAGGCCACATCCATTACACCTTTCATCAATAATCTTCACTTCAGCGCTGCTTTTCGTCCTGGATGTTGGTATAGCCATAGAATTATTGTAAAACATTAAATAAAAGATAATTATCACTTTACGATGGAAGGCCGCCGACTGTTCCTGAGCCGTCATACGGCACGAATGAAAGTTAAGCATTATCGGAATGCCATTCACCATGCAATAAACTGTTTAAAAAATTTTCGTTAACCCCTACTTTTATCCATTTTTACAGAATGAACGGGAAGTTTGCCATACTGCTGGGTGTGCACCGGATAACGGGTCCCCTGTTCAGTGCCGTCATCCTCTCCCCTGGTGCCGGCAAGGCATTTTATACAGTTAATGACCGACTGTCGCTGGCGAATCTGAAAGAATACGAACCGGTTCTGCTTCCCGAGCAGACCGGCCTGGTGAAAACAATAGAAGAATACAGTGACAGGAATCTCCTCAGGGTATTTTCAAAAGAGAAAAAAAATGCACAGCATTTTCTGGCATCACTGGATGAGGCATTTATTGAATCACACCTGAGGCCTTATATTGAAAAAAGGCTGCAGCGCTGTATGGAGCTGCTCCAGGGCAGTGAAACGCCCGTATACATCAAAAAGCAGTACAACAACATCTATGAGGAAGACAGGATCTTTCTGCCGGATGAAAAGGCAAATGCGGTTTTCAACTTCATACGGACAGAGGAAGGCCTTAAGTATTACCTCACGCTTAACCAGGGTGAGGAGAACATCACATTGTTTGGAAGGACAGGTTTCATACTCATTAATGATCCCTGTGTGCTGGCCCTTGATAACAGGCTGCTGCAGATTGAAGACATCGATGGAAAGAAGCTTGTCCCTTTTTTCAGGAAACAGCATATCCTCATCCGCAGGGAAACGGAAAGGCAGTTCCTTAAAACCTTCGCTAAAACTGTCATTCAGAGGTACACAGTCAATGCGCAAGGTTTTAATATTACCGACCGATGCAACAGGCCGGTACCTGTGCTTTCGCTTGAATCCGCACTTGATGGCAAGCCTCTGTTCGTCCTTCAGTTCCGCTATGATGAAAGGACGGTATACTACGCCAATATCAGGTCAGAGCTGCAGGTCAGCATGAAAGAGGTTGACGGGCAGTTTACCTTCGCGCGGTTCATCCGAGATCTTCCCTTCGAAAACCACATAATATCCTCTCTGCTCGAAAAAGGCCTCGCAGTCATGGATGCCGCGGCATTCAGGCCCCTTCCCCTTGTCAGGTCCGAAAGCCCTTTGCTTGCGCACAGCCTTGTCTCCTGGCTGAACGTCAACTCATCCGCCCTTATGGAACTGGGCATTGAAGTGAAACAGTCGCTTCCCCAAGGTCGCTTCTATACCGGGCCATTGGAGCTGAAGGTAAGCATAACCGAAAACAACAACGACTGGTTTGATATAATGGCCACCGTGACAATTGACGGCCACGAGATACCATTCAGGGCTTTCAGGCAGAACCTGTTGAACGGAAACCGTGAATACATGCTTGCAGATGGAAGCATCCTTGTACTTCCCGAAGAGTGGTTCGCCCGCTTCAGCAACCTGATGCCGTTCGCAAGGGAGGACACGAACCGTCTTATGGTGGACAGGCAACATTTCCCCTTGCTGAAGGAAAGCTTTTCAGGAATGGACGGCACATGCGAAGGTAGAATAAACAAATGGCTCGAATCCCCCGGGGAAGCTGAACAACCCGTTCCGGCGGAGATCAGGGCTGTTCTTAGGGACTACCAGAAGCAGGGGTTCAACTGGCTGCTGAAGCTGAACCGGCTCGGTTTCGGCGGCTGCCTGGCAGATGACATGGGACTGGGGAAAACGTTGCAGACCCTGGCAGTTCTCATACATGTGATGAAGCCTGAAGAGACGCCCCATACCGGCGCCCGGAAGCCAGTCTCAGGCTCGCAGCTCAACCTGTTCGACAACGGAGCAGCCACCGCATACAGGGTAAAGCCATCCCTTATCGTTGTGCCGCTGACCCTGGCACACAACTGGCTGAACGAGATCAGCAAATTCCTGCCTTCCGTCAGGGCAGGATATTACGGTGGCCAGAACAGGAAGCCACTCAGGGAATATTATGACTCACTGGAACTTATTATAACCTCTTACGGCATGGTAAGGAACGACCTGGAGCAGTTCCTGGCGGTGGACTTTTTATATCTGGTGCTGGATGAAAGCCAGGTTGTCAAGAACCCCCGTTCAAAGACCTACAGATCATTGCTTTCAATAAAGGCGGACCACAGACTTGTGCTGACCGGAACCCCAGTCGAGAATTCGCTGACGGATCTGTGGGCGCAGATGAATTTCCTGAATCCCGGCCTGCTGGGAAGCTTTGAATTCTTCAGGAATGAATTTGTCATTCCCGTTGAAAGATACCAGAACGACAGCCAGAAAAGGATTCTTAAAACAATTATCCATCCCTTCATCCTTAGAAGGACAAAAGCTGAGGTGGCACCGGAACTTCCTGAACTGAGCTGCCATGTTGTCTACTGCAACATGTCTGAATCACAGCAGGCATTTTACGAGACTGAAAAATCCAGGGTAAGAAACCTCATACTTGATAACATAAGCAGTAAGGGGATTGAAAAATCCTCGATTATCATTTTAAGGTCCCTTACCCAGCTGCGGCTTGCCGCCAATCACCCGGCGCTCGTTGACAGCACATATGGTGAGGATTCGGGAAAGTACGATGCCATCACTGAAAATCTGCTCAATCTGATAGCAGAGGATCACAAAGTACTTGTCTTTTCCTCCTTTGTCAGGCACCTTGAGATAATTAGAGATTTTTGCCTGTCTAAGGGCATTCAGCATAAATGGATGACGGGGGACGTGCCCCGGAAGGAAAGGGAGGAAATCATAAGGGACTTTGAAATAAACAGTGGCAACCGCCTTTTCCTGATCACGAACAAAACGGGAAGTTACGGTCTGAACCTGGTGTCAGCGGATTACGTGTTCATTCTTGATCCCTGGTGGAACCCTGCTGTCGAGGAGCAGGCTGTAAGCCGTGCGCACCGCATGGGACAGCATAGGAAGGTGTTCGTTTACCGGTTCATCACAAAGGACTCAATCGAGGAAAAGATTCAGTTGCTGCAGCAAAGAAAAATACGGCTTGCCGAGAGCCTCACTGGTGGCAGCAGTCGTTTCAGGATCACTGACAAGGAAGAAATCCTGCATTTGCTGGAATAGAATTTCCGGAGATTAAAAAACCTTGCTTTGGAAACGGTGATCGCATGCAGGTGGACTAAGGTACATTTTTCGCGTCTGCCTTTAGTCCCAGTTTCTCCGCTTCCCTCAGCATTAACTCATGTGCCTCGTCGTAGTTATTTCCGATCACACCCTCCAGAATAGCTTCCTTGATTGCATTTTTAATGATGCCAATCTCCCGGCAGGGACCCAGGTTATAGGTCTTCATGATTATCTCCCCGGTTATCGGGGGCTGGAAGTTGCGTATGGCGTCTTTTTCCTCAATCTCCTTTATTTTCTGCCTGACAAGCATGAAGTTGTCCAGGTAAAGCTTCACCCTGGCATCGTTCCTTGAAGTCACATCGGCTTCGCACAGGTCCATCAAATCGTCAATGTTCTCTCCTGCTTCAAAGATCAGCCTTCGTATGGCAGAGTCCGTGACATCCTCTTCCACCAGTGAGATAGGTCTTAAATGCAGCCTGACAAGCTTCTGAACGTATTTCATGTTCTGTCCCATCGGCAGGTGAAGGCGCCGGAAAACCTCAGAAACCATCTTCGAACCGATGAATTCATGTCCGTAAAACGTCCAGCCGTGCCCTGCAACATATTTCTTCGTAGCCGGTTTGGCAATATCGTGCAGAAGCACTGCCCATCGGAGCCAGAGGTTTTCGGACTTCTGTGCAATGTTGTCCAGCACCTGCAAGGTATGGTAAAAGTTGTCCTTGTGACCCTGCCTGTCTTTTTTATCGATCCCCTTCAAACGGGCAAGCTCCGGAAAGACCTCCGGCAGAAGTCCCGTTTTATCCAGCAGTTGCAGTCCCTCCGACGGTCTTTTGCACATAATGATCTTATTAAGCTCATCGGTTATCCGTTCCATGGAAACGATCCTGATTCTTTCGCGGTTACTGCGGATGGCGCTGAGAGATCTTTCCTCGACAGTAAATCCAAGCTGGCCCGCAAGCCTGACAGCCCTCATCATCCTGAGCGGATCATCTGAAAAGGTGACTTCGGGATTTTGCGGTGTCCGGATGATTCCCTGCCTCAGATCATCAAGTCCCCCGAACGGATCCACCAGCAAACCGTAGCTGTCAGGGTTGAGTGAAACGGCAAGCGTATTGATGGTAAAGTCTCTCCGGTTCTGATCATCCTGCAGGGTGCCGTTTTCAACCACGGGTTTTCTGGAATCCGGGCTGTAAGATTCTGTCCGTGCCCCTACAAATTCAAGTTCCATATCAGGCAGCCGCAGCATGGCTGTACCGAAATTCCTGTAAATGCTGATCCTCCCTTTCCGGCCTGTCTTTGATGCCACTGCCCTGGCCATTTCTATGCCGCTTCCAACGACCACTATGTCAATGTCCTTGGAAGGTCTGTGAAGCAGCAAATCCCTTACATAGCCGCCAATTACGTAACAGGGCAGGTTCATTTCCTGCGCAACCCCGGAAAGCAACCTGAAAATTTTGTGTTCAAGGTGAATGACCACTCTGATCGTTTACAGTGATTATGATCTGCCGTAAAATTACAATTTTTGCACAGGCAAAACCCGCTTCACATAAAATAAACCCTTGCCTCAGGCAGGGAGGGAGGTGAACCTCACTGTAAAAAAGGAGGGAAGGTCGTTTTACATAAAGTATTGCTAAATCCGGAAGCTTTATTTATCTTTGACACCTGAATTCACTAAGGGGGTGCCTTAACATTAAGGGCTGAGATCATACCCTTAGCACCTGATCCGGGTAATGCCGGCGAAGGGATCGGGCAACAGTGGGGATATCATTGTTGCTTATTAACAATAATAATACCTATACATCATGAAACAGTTCATGCTGTTGATTGTATGCGTGCTTTGCATCATGCCTGCCAACGCACAGCTTGTCATTGAAGGCAGGGTGACAGGCACCCGGGAGGAACCGCTGATCGGGGCATATGTCTTTGTCAGCAACACCTACTATAAAACCATGACTGATGATTCAGGCAGCTTCAGGATCGCAGATGTGAAACCAGGCATTTACAGGCTTACCGTGAGCTTCGTCGGATATGAAACCGCCGATGAAATTGTCGAGCTGACCGAAGACCTCCACATCAGGATCCGTCTTGTCGAATCCCCCGTCATGGGCGAAGCAGTTGTTGTTTCTGCGGTCAGGGCTTCCCAGAACAGTCCCACAACCTTTTCAACCCTGGGGAAGGAAGAAATCACCGTTCGCAACAAGGTGCAGGATCTCCCGCTGCTGCTGAACCAGATGCCGTCAGTGGTCACCACCTCCGATGCCGGTACAGGCGTGGGGTATACAAGCCTTCGGATCAGGGGAAGCGACATCACCCGCATCAACGTCACCATCAACGGGATCCCTCTCAATGACCCGGAGTCACATGCGGTCTACTGGGTTGACATACCCGATTTTGCCAGTTCAGTGAACAGCATTCAGGTTCAGCGTGGTGTCGGATCTTCCACCAACGGAGCCGGAGCTTTCGGAGCTTCCATGAACCTGGAGACTGGCACCGTCAGTTCGTCGCCTTACGCGAAGCTCGACCTGTACCTTGGATCTTTCGGCACCTGGAAAACTACTTTTCAGGGTGGTACGGGTCTGATGAGAGACCGTCTGTATGTTGAAGGCCGCGCCTCGGCTATCGGCTCAGATGGTTATATTGACCGGGCAAGTTCCGCCCTGGGCTCCTATTTCATGCAGGGAGGTTATCACGATCACAATACGCTGGTGAAAGCCATTGTTTTTGGCGGAAATGAAAAGACATACCAGGCATGGTACGGCGTTGACAGATCAACCCTGGCAAGCGACAGGACCTTTAACTGGGCCGGTGCCATCTACCGCCCGGATGGAACCATCGGGTTTTATGATAACCAGACTGATAACTACAGGCAGCAACATTTTCAACTTCATTTCTCCCGGATGTTGAAACCGTCGGTCAACCTTGGCCTGGCGGCACATTATACCCGTGGCAAGGGGTATTACGAGGAATATATGCAGGACCAGGATTTCTCGGATTATGCGCTTGAACCATTGCTTTTCGGTCTCGACAGCGTGCTCCTCGAAGACAGATATCAATATGTTTACAGCGATACGGTCGATCAGACCGATCTCATCAGACGGAGGTGGCTTGATAACCATTATTACGGCATGACCTGGTCACTTCGGAAAATCGCCTCCCGGTCTGACCTGATATTCGGGGGATCTTACAGCCGGTATGAAAAAGCCAGGCATTTCGGCGAGATAATATGGGCAGAATTTGCCAGCCAGAGCGGCATCCGCCATCTTTATTATGACAATATGGCCGGCAAGTCGGACCTGAATTTTTACTTTAAGGCATCCTTTGTTCCGGTTAAAAATCTGACTCTGCACGGTGACCTGCAATTCAGGCATATTTCATACCGGGTGAAAGGTACGGAGGACTATGGAAGGCCTGTTGCCATCCTGGAAAAATTCCTTTTCCTGAATCCGAAAATCGGTCTTTCGCTTGACACAAGGTTCGGCAACATATACGGATCATACGGTATGGCTCACAGGGAGCCCATCAGGGATGATTACCTTGATGCCGCCCCTGGTGAAAAACCCGAGGCCGAAGTACTGGGTGATTTTGAATGCGGTATCCGGAAGTATGCTTCAAGGTTTACCTATGCTGTTGACCTGTTTCTGATGAGCTACCGTAACCAGCTGATATTGACAGGTGCCATTAACGACGACGGGGCTTATATAAGGAAAAATGCGGGGAGGAGCTACCGTACGGGACTGGAGGTCACCGCAGGTTACCGGCTGGCACAGATGCTGTACCTCGAAGGCAACATGGCGTTGATGAGGAGCGGGACTGACAACAAAGAACCGGATACAGCCGGCATGATGAGAACATACAGAAATGTCGACATTGCCTTTTCACCAAGGGTAACGGGCGGTTTGCAGGCAGACATAAATCCCCTGAAAAACCTTCAGATCAGCTGGCAGCTCAAATTTGTGGGCAGCCAGTACCTGGATAACACAGGGAACCGTGACCTCATGCTTAAAAAATATACCGTGCAGGATGCGGGACTAAAGTACCTGCTTGCTGCCGGAAACCTAGGAAGTATTGAAATCAGCTTCCAGATAAGCAATTTGCTGAATGCCAAGTACGAATCCAACGGTTATGTATGGAACAACGCACCGTTTTACTACCCCCAGGCAGGGATTCATTTCCTGGGGGGACTTTCCGTTAAAATCTGATGTACGGTCCGGATCGCTGTAAAATAACCAGCAGAAATACTGGCGATTGCTATTAATTTGTTAAAATTTTGAAAAAAATCAAGTTTCTGCAACAACTTTGGCACAATTTTCGTTATAGATATCAAGGGTTTTATTAGTTAGTTAGGGTTAATAAATTTTTCAGGGTTTTCGTAAATTTTAGGTTTAATCTTTAGGGTTATGAAACCAGGGACAACCAAGGTCCCTGGTTTTTTTATATGGTGCAGACATCAGTCTGACCCATGACGCAGACATCAGTCTGACCGCACCGCATCTCCTGGCTGTTCACATCCGTCGCAATTGTTTTAACGGCAGCTGTTAAAATTAATGCGGCAAGTAATGTATTGAATGTAAATTTTTGCTTTTTTTGCAAAGGAATCCGACAATCTGGCAACCATGATGGAGCTTTACAGGGAGATATGGAATAAATATTGCAGTTCAGTATGCTCCATCAGGTTCCTGAATGGCAGCGATATTGAGATTGCGGTTTTTACCGGTTTCAGGAGCGGCAATTTCATTTTCACAACAGATCTGATCAACAGATTCCAGAAGGCTGAGTTTGTCGAAATCAGGTTCGTCAAGCATGACGGATACAGTGTCTTTGCGCAGGAGCGTCTTTCTCTCCATGATTTCAACGAACAGATTATCACGACCTGCGACCAGGAGATTATGGGCTTTGCAGTAATTTCAGCCACTGATTTAAACTTTGAGCAGGTTGCCCCGCTCATCCTGGCTGAGAATCACCCCATTTCAATAGGTGACCCCCTAGCGCTGATGGGCTTTCAATTCAACACCCCGAGTCTTGCCATAAAATCGGGAATTGTCTCTGCCTTTATCCACCGTAACCATTCACGTCTGATTCAGTTTGACGGCTCCGTGATCTGGGGCAATTCCGGAAGTCCCCTTATTGATTTACAGTCAGGTGAAGTGATTGGCATTCTGGGTCATTACCTTGATAAGAAACACAGGTCTTACGAAAAAATCCAGGAGATCAGCAATGCCAACATCAAAATGCTGGAACAGGCTCTTGGCAAGCTTGACGTTTCCGGGGTAGACCCCATCCAGGTGCTGATCGCATGGGAAAAACAAATCCAGCAGTTATTCGCTGATACTTACAAGACTACCGGTTATGGTATGGGCATTGCCCTTGATTACAGGGAAATCAGACAGCTGTTAAAGTCTTGCGGAATTGATTCCTCTTACAGGGATTAAATGTCAGCCCTCCTTCTTTGTTGCTGCCAGATAGGCAAATTCTGCCGCTTTATCAATGGCCCGGGAAAGATTTTCAGGGCTTCTTCCACCTGCCGTGGCAAAGAACGGCTGGCCGCCCCCGCCTCCGTTGAACTCTCTGGAGGCCTTTTTAACAATCTCCCCCGCATGAAGTTTCTTTTCCCTGACAACCTTCTCAGAAATCATAACGGCCAGATGAGGTTTGTCATGGATAACAGCCCCTATTACCAGATAAAGGTTGTCAACTTCGTTCCTGATCTGAAAAGCGACATCCCTTATCAGGGAAGCATCTTCAACCGGCCCTTCAGGCTTTCCCGTGATGAGGACAAGGTCTCCCACCTGCTTCCTGTTCCTGAGCAGCTCATTCCTGAATGATTCCGTGGATCGGCGGTTGAACTCTTCAACCTTTTTTTCAAGCGCTGATTTCTCCTTCAGCAGCGACTCAACTGCATCCACGATGTTTTGTGGATTGTTCAGGAGCTTTTCAAGCAACTTCATCTTTGATTCGAGTTGCAGGCAATAGGCTTCGGCTTTCTCACCCGTTATGGCCTCAATCCTGCGGATACCGGAGGCGATCGAGCCTTCGGAAAGGATCTTGAACAACCCTATCTGGCCTGTTGTATCAACATGAGTGCCCCCGCAGAGTTCCACGGAGTCACCGAACCTGATTACCCTTACCCTGTCTCCGTATTTTTCACCGAAAAGTGCGACAGCCCCCTGCCTTATTGCTTCTCCGACAGGCACACCGCGCATTTCATCCCTTGGCAGTCCTTCCCTTATTTTTTTGTTTACCGCCGATTCAACCTGGCGAACCTCATCGTCCGTCATTTTCCGGAAGTGCGAAAAATCAAATCTCAGATAGTCCGGGTTAACAAGGGAACCTTTCTGTTCCACATGCCTGCCAAGCACTTCCCTCAGTGCCTGGTGCAGCAGGTGGGTGGCTGTATGGTTGCTTGCCGTGTTCATCCGCAGTCCCCTGTCAACTACTGCCTCAAAGGGCAGGTTGACGTCTGCCGGTATCCTTTCCGTGACATGGATTACCAGGCCATGCTCCCTGAAGGTATTAATGACGGGTATTCTCTCAATGCCGTTGTCAATATAACCCGTGTCACCCACCTGGCCTCCGCTTTCAGGATAAAAAGGGGTGGTGTTGAATACGAGGTGATATAATTCGCGGTCTCTTCCGCTTACTTTTCTGTAGCGGCTCATCCTTACGATGGCCCTGGTGTTTTCGTATCCCACGAAAGCCTCTTCTTCCTGGTCCGGCCCCACGCTCACCCAGTCATCCGTCCTGACTGCGGTTGCTGACCGCGACCTTTCACGCTGTGCCTCCATCTCCCTGTCGAAAGCTGCCCGGTCAACATTCATCCCCTGGTCCTTCAGCATAAGTTCAGTCAGGTCAAGAGGAAAGCCAAAGGTGTCATAGAGTTCGAAAGCGGTTTTCCCGCTGACCGTCTTTTCGTTTTTCTGCCTCAGATCTGCCGTGATCTGCTCAAGCAGTTTGATACCTCCTGCAAGGGTTCGGAGAAAGGACTGCTCTTCCTCGTGGATGACACGTTCGATGGTCGCCCGCTGGGCAACCAGTTCAGGAAACACATCACCCATGGATTCAATCAGAGCCGGCATCAGTTTGAACATAAACGGCTTATCCAGCCCAAGATACGTATAGTAGTACCTTACGGCGCGACGAAGGATCCGCCTGATCACATACCCTGCCTTTGTGTTGGAAGGCAACTGCCCGTCACTTATGGCAAAGGCCACAGATCTCAGGTGGTCAGCGACAACCCGCATGGCTACGTCACCTCTGTCATCGCTGCCATAGGCCCTTCCGCTCAGTGAGGCGATTGCGCCTATGATGGGCTGGAAAATGTCGGTATCGTAATTCGAGGTCTTGCCTTGCACCACCATGCACAATCTTTCAAAACCCATCCCTGTGTCAACATGTTTCCTGGGAAGCGCCGTCAGATTGCCGTCTGCTGTGCGGTTGTACTGAATGAACACCAGGTTCCAGATCTCAATGACAAGCGGATCACCCTTGTTGACAAGCTCCCTTCCGTCCTTATTCCTGCGTTCCTCCTCAGACCGCAGATCGACATGGATTTCCGAACAGGGGCCGCAGGGACCCGAATCCCCCATCTCCCAGAAATTATCCTTCTTGCTTCCCGGCAGTATCCTGTCGCCTTCTACCCACCTTTTCCAGAATCCGAGCGATTCCAGGTCACTCTCAAGCGACTCGGAAGGATCGCCTTCAAAATAGGTGACATAAATCCTGTCCCTTTCAATGCCGATTTCCTCCGTCAGGAATTCCCAGGCCCAGCCGATGGCCTCCTGCTTGAAATAGTCCCCGAAAGACCAGTTGCCCAGCATCTCGAACATCGTATGGTGATACCCGTCAAATCCCACTTCCTCCAGATCGTTATGCTTGCCTGATACCCTGAGGCATTTCTGCGTGTCGGCAATTCTCGGGTGCCTGACCGGGGCATTTTCAAGGAAAATATCCTTGAACTGGTTCATACCGGCATTTGTGAACATCAGTGTGGCGTCATCCTTTATGACCATTGGAGCGGACGGAACTATCTCGTGCCCCCGGGATCGGAAAAAATCCAGAAATTTTTGTCTGACAAGTCGCGACTTCATGAAGGTTTTAAGAAAAATGATTATATTAGATTGATATATTTTAACATTTCAGGGTTAAAATTGATTTGTAAAATTAGTTTTTTTCGTTTAGATTTGTTGGTCCTGTACTTTATTAATAATTAATTAGTTGCATTTGCTTGATTCTTAGAAGGAAAAAATACAGGTTCAACCCTGAGACCCTGACTTATGATGAAATATCGCTTTCTCAAAAGCATCGTGTCAGGTTTTTTGTCATGGCAGGCATGCTGTTTGGTATATCCGGCATGTCCTGCGGATACCTGCTCAACCGTTTCTTGCCTTCCCCCGAGACTTTGGTATTGCAGAACAGGGCCTCTCTGCTTGACAGGGAGTTCAATGCCATGCTCAACAGGGCCCTTGCAGTGGAATCGA
>JAXDCR010000004.1:0-3886 GCA_034677845.1 Bacteroidales bacterium
ATAATCGGTCCCGGCCTTGCCTCTCTGAACTTCAGCGGCGGCGTGCTGGCCTGGGGATTGCTGACCCCGATGATTCTGTACTTTCTGGCACCATCCTTTGACCTGAATGCCATGGTTTCGTCTGTGATGGCCTCCGATCCGTCCCTTTCGGCTGACGCGGCCCTGGACCGGGTCTGGTCAGACACTTTCTATTCAATATGGCGGTACGTCGTCCGTCCCATTGCCATCGGCGGCATGCTGGTAAGCGCGGCGTTCACGCTCTGGAAAATGCGCAAGAGCCTGACGGCAGGCATTGCGCGTTCCGTCAGCGATGTGAAAAAGGCGGCTGCGGGACACCATGTGAACATCCCGCGCAATGAGAAAGATATCGACTTCAACTGGATTCTAATCGGTATCGGTTTTGTCGCCGTCCTTACATTCATCATCACCTTTGTTGCTTTTGACACCTCGGCGCTGGTAGCCTTCCTGGCTGCCACGGTCATGATCATACTGGCCTTTTTCTTTGCTGCCGTTTCCGGGTACCTGGTGGGCATCATGGGATCAAGCAACAACCCGATTTCCGGTTTGACCCTTACCGCCCTTGTCATCACGGCCCTCCTGATGGTGGCTCTCGGTGTGACCGGCCACGAGGGGGTGGCCGCAGTTCTTGGCGTGGCTGCCATTGTCTGTGTGTCGGCCGCAGTGGCCGGAGAGATGCTGCAGGATCTGAAAGCTGGACATATTCTGGGCGGTACTCCCTGGCGCATGCAGATTGGTGATATCATCGGGGTTGTGCTTTCCGGCGCAGTGATGTTCGGGGTGCTGGTTTTCCTCAACGACGGCGATATTGCCAAAGGAGTGCGTGAGGGTTACGAGGGAGGTTTCGGAAGCAGGAACCTTTCCGCTCCGCAGGCCAGTCTGATGGCCATCCTGTCTCGCGGCATCGTGGGGGGACAGATGGCATGGCCTCTCATTATTGCCGGCATACTAATGGGTGCGGGTTTCATCATGATGCAGGTCAGAAGTCCCATGCTCGTCTGTGTCGGCATGTACCTCCCCCTGGAAACCACTTTTGCCATTTTCCTCGGAGGCCTTGTCAAGGGGATTGCCGATTCACTTGTCGAAAAACGCAAATTCTCGCCGGCGCGTCGCACCAGTGCGGAAAATATTGGGGTTTTGCTGGCATCGGGACTGATAGCGGGGGAGGCGCTGATGGGACTGGTCATAGCGATCTTTGCGGTGGCCGATATTTTCCTGTACGATGTGTTTTCCTTTTTCCGTCAGCCGCCTTTCTGGATCAGCCTCCTCGTGCTGGCGCTTATCTCATGGGTGCTGGTGCGCTTTCCGTTGAAAAATGCCGGCAACGGTGAAGCATGACGGGAAAAAGGAAGGTTAATTACCTTGAGCAGGTGCCTCTTCGCAATGTGGAATACATTGAGGAACAGGGACAACGGATCACCTTGCTGATACCCAAATTTAAAAGCGAACGGTTGCGCAGGATTCTGGTTCCGCGCAGCCGTTCCCCGTATATAAAGGTCCGGCTGGATGAACTCGGAAGCCTTGTCTGGCAGCAGATTGATGGCGTCAAAACCGTGGGGGAGATATGTGAACTCATCGGCCATGAGGAAGCGGCGCCAGAAAAGCCGATAAGTCAGGGTCATAACCATTCAATCGAGGAAAGGATGACCAGGTTCCTGAGTGAACTGTACAAAAGTCACTTTATCCTTTTCAGATAAAACGGGCTCTTTGACCGCATGCCGGGAATGATTAAATTAGCCTTGGTAAAACTTGAATATTCGTCCCTGACTGCGAAGGACACTTTGATGCACCCATTCAAAAGTCTTTTAATAAGTCCTGCATGCAGCAATTTGCCAAATGATATTCAACGGGCCTGCCTATCAAACCATTAAAAACGCGATCGCATGAAACAGGTATTGAAGTACACTTCCTACATCCTGATCATTGCACTGGCCGGGTACCTTCTGTGGAGGTTTTATTATATGATCATTTGGGTGCTTGTGGCCGCTGTCATTTCATTTATCGGCCACCCGCTGGTCCGCTTTTTTGACAGCCTCCACATCAGGAAGCTGAGGATACCCCACGCCCTGAGCACCCTGTTGTCACTTCTCATCATCGTATGCCTGTTTCTCGGATTGCTGGCGATATTTGTGCCGCTGATAGTCACCCAGGCAAGGGCTTTTTCCGAGATCAGCGTGGACCAGGTTACCCAGAGTCTGGAAGGACCCCTGCTGTGGCTCGATGACAAGCTTCACAGCATCGGTGTGGTGCCGGTGGGACAGACCATACAGGACTACGCGGTTGAAAAGATACAGTCCATCGTCAACCTTGACCGCATCCCGGAAATGCTCAACAACCTGTTCAGCGTGGCCGGCACTATCCTGATCGGACTGTTTTCGGTTCTTTTCATAGCTTTCTTCTTCATTAAGGATGAGGACCTGTTCGAGGAGGGACTGCTGCTGTTCATACCTGAAAAGCACCATGCTGCCACCCGACGGGTCATTGCTGATTCCAGGCACCTGCTGGTGAGGTATTTTATAGGAGTTGTGGTGGAAGTCATTGGTGTAATGTCAATCATTTCATTGGGGCTGTGGATTTTCGGAGTTAAAAATGCCCTGCTCATCGGATTTTTCGGAGGCATCATGAACATGATCCCCTATCTGGGACCTTGGATCGGCTCCATCATAGGCATATCGCTCGGAGTGACCACCACCCTGATTGCCGGAAACGGAAGCGAGCTGCTGCCCATCCTGCTGAAGCTGGTCGGCGTCTTTCTGACCGCCAACTTCATCGATAACAACGTGCTGGTTCCCACCATATATTCAAGCAGCGTAAAAGCGCATCCCCTTGAAATTTTTCTGATCATCATCATTGCCGGCAGCCTGGCCGGCATCGTAGGCATGATATTTGCCGTGCCGGTGTATACGATCCTCAGGGTGATCGCAAGGGAATTCTTCCAGAAATTCAGGATCGTCAAAAAGCTTACCGAAAAAATTGACTAGGCCAAGCAATCCTTTATCCCGAAGGCGTTTCCGGATGTCTGGCATACCCTGATAATCTCTTGCATGCCGTCATGCTGCATCCGGGAGCGCCAAATTTATTATGACTTTGTTAACTTTGGCGTTTTAATAATAGCAGGAACAACGATATTTTTCAAAACACATATCCATGGCAGTGCATATTAAAAACAACATCTGGTGGGTGGGAAAGACCGACTGGGAACTAAGGACTTTTCACGGTCATGAGCTGTCAACCAACCGGGGAACCACCTACAACTCATACCTGGTGAAAGAGGAAAAGACTGTGCTGATAGACACAGTCTGGAAGCCCTATGCAAAAGAGTTCATCAGGAACCTTGAAAAGGAAACTGATCTTAAAAGGATAGGCTGTATTATCGCCAATCACAACGAGATAGATCACAGCGGCGCCCTGCCGGAGTTGATGGAGGCCATCCCCGGCACACCCATTTACTGCACCGAATGGGGCATGAAGACGATAAAGGGGCATTACCACGGGGACTGGAACTTCAGGATTGTCAAGACCGGAGACCGGCTGAGCCTGGGTTCCAAGGAGATCATCTTCATTCAGGCCACCATGCTGCACTGGCCCGATACCATGTTCAGCTACCTGACAGGCGACAATGTGCTTTTCAGCAACGATGCCTTCGGACAACATTACTGTTCCGAATTTTTGTTCAACGATCTGGTGAACCAGGAGGAGCTTTACCAGGAGGCCATCAAGTATTACGCGAACATTCTGACCCCATACAGCCACCTGGTGTCCAAAAAGATCAGGGAATTTGCCGCCCTTAACCTGCCCGTTGACATCATCTGCACCAGTCACGGGATTATATGGCGCAAAGACCCCGCCCAGATTATCCGGAAATATG
>JAXDCR010000005.1:0-4886 GCA_034677845.1 Bacteroidales bacterium
ACTTTTGGCTTCCGGGTTGATTTATAAACGGATGCTTTCCTGGCTCCCGTGTCAATAAATGAAAGTATGGCCGCAAAGGAACCCTCCTCAGGATCCCCGAAATCTTTTGTCAGGTCATCTTCTGCCGGAAGGTCCGGTACAAGTCCCCCGTAAAAATCGCCCTCATTGTCGGCATTGGTGTATTTGAAGCATACCGGCAGCACCACCCAGTCAAAGTATTTGAAAGGGAAAGCATACATGCCAACCGGTTTTCCATGTGTTGAATCTCCCACCAGGATGGATGTCAGAAAAGGTTTCATTCCGTTTATGATGAGTTCACTGGCTGAAGCGGTCGAACGCGTGCCAATGAAGAATATCCTGTCAAGGCTGAGTCCGTTTGGATTGCCCTGCACATTGACTGTGGTATCCCAGCTGCTATACTTATCATTGTGCCGGTAGTTTATGAAGGGCTCACCGGCATGATCCTTACCGATAAGCCATCCGGCAAGGTGCACAGCCACGTCATTAAGTCCCCCACCGTTATACCTCATGTCCACCACCAGTTCGTTGATACCCGCTGCCCTGAACTCAGTGAAGACCCCATCGATTGCCTCACTGGCAGATTCAATGAAATCCTGGAAGACCATATACCCTATTCTGGATGCGCCATGTTCAATAATGGTATCTGCCAGTACGGGAGTAATGTTTATTTCTTCCTTTGTCAGGGTAAGTATCCTTGTTTGTCCTTCCTTATCTATGAATTCAATTGTATTCTGCAGTCCGGCAACTGATTCTCCCAGCAGCGACCGTACATTTGCCGGAGTCACACTTGTTCCGTTCACCTTTTTGATGATCCAGCTCCTGCGCACCCCGCTGTTGTACATTTGAGTTGACCTGTAAACGAAGGCCACGCGCACGTTGTTTTCATCGTCCACGCTTGTCAGCATGCCATGTCCGATCATTTTGCCCTCCACAAAATAGGAATCAAAATCGTCTTTTGTCAGCACTGAGCTCCACTTGTCAAGGGGACTGTAACGCAGGTCATCCATAAGATCCTCAGGCGTTTTGTAAGTCCGGGGATTTACCTCAGGCAGGTTCTCGTACCAGAGGTAAACCTCCTTCATCAGGTTATACATAGACTGGTTGACGATCTCAATCGTATCATTGACATCGTCGGTGACTGTGGGGTTGTCTGCATCTTTCTCGCATGCACATAAGATGACAACCAGAGTAAGAAACGGCACAAAGAGCTGTGTGAACCTGTTCATTCCGCTTAATTTAATCATAACTTCACGAGGGTTTATTATCCTGATCCGGATGCTAAATAAACGATTATTTACATAAAAATGTACGTTCCCGGCAACTTTTTAACCGCAGGATCATGATAACTGCCATGAGGCAGTTGTCACTGCGGGCCGGAAAAGCAAAGTCAGAATGGCAGGGCAGGTTCAGGAAGAAAGGAAAGGTATGAAATCAAAGCCCGTGTATCGATGGAGGACTTCCGGTATATGGATACCCTTGCCGGTCTGGTTGTTTTCAAGCAGGGCGGCCACAACCCGCGGCAATGCCAGGGCACTTCCGTTGAGTGTATGGGCCAGTACGGTCTTTTTTGAACCTTCTTCCCTGAATCTGAGCTTAAGCCTGTTGGCCTGGAATGATTCAAAGTTGGAAACGGAGCTCACTTCCAGCCAACGCCGCTGGGCTCCGGCAAATACTTCAAAATCATATGTCATCGCTGATGTGAAACCCATGTCACCTCCGCAAAGCCTCATAATCCGGTATGGAAGCCCTAGCTTCTTTACCAGCCCTTCCACATGCGTGACCATTTCTTCAAGGGTTTCATAAGACCTGTCGGGATGCTGTATCTGCACGATCTCCACCTTGTCAAACTGGTGCAAACGGTTCAGACCCCTCACATCTTTGCCGTAAGAACCCGCCTCCCTTCTGAAACATGGGGTATAAGCCGTGTTCCTGACCGGGAAATCTTTTGCATCAAGGATCACATCCCGGTAAATATTGGTAACAGGGACTTCTGCAGTAGGTATCAGATACAGGTTGTCAACCTCGACATGGTACATCTGTCCCTCTTTGTCCGGCAGCTGACCCGTGCCAAAACCCGACTCCTCATTGACCATCAGGGGAGGCATCACCTCAATATAGCCAGCCCTGGCATTTTCGTCCAGGAAAAAATTGATCAAAGCCCTCTGGAGGCGGCTTCCCATCCCTTTGTACACTGGAAATCCTGCGCCGGTGAGCTTGTTGCCCAGGTCAAAGTCAATTATGTCACAGATACGTGCCAGTTCCCAGTGCGGCATGGCCGAAGACGGCAGTTGTGGCATGCTGCCGCCTGACCTTACCTCAACATTATCCTCTGCACCCCTGCCGGGTGTCACCATAAAACTCGGGGTATTGGGTATCTGAAGGAGTTCCTTTTCAAGTTCGTCCTCTGCTTCCCTGAGTAACCGTGATTTTTCCCTGATCTCTTCCTTCAGCTCGCCGGTGCGTTTCCTGGCCGCTTCCGCCGCCAGATTGTTCTGCGAGAGTATCAGGCCACCTATGGTTCTGGAAGTCGCGTTCAGTTCGGCCTGAAGGTTGTCAAGAGAATTCTGCAGGGATCTCCGCTTTTTGTCGCTTTCAATCACGCATGCGATCATTTTATCAGCATCAATATTCCGGATTTTTAACCGCTGAATGGTTTCCTCCGTCTTTTCCCTGATAACACTGAGCGTAAGCATATGACAGTCGCGTTCTGTGATAAAATAAAAAGTCTCCCATCGATAGACATCAGGTGCCTATATGTAGGAGACAAACCTGTTTTTTCCCGCCTGGTTCAGGCAGAAACAGGCTTGACGGAAACATATGACCGGTCGTTCTTTTTCCGGTGGTACTGCACCTCACCGTCAACCAGTGCAAACAGCGTATGGTCTTTACCCATTCCAACATTGAGACCGGGATGGTGTACCGTGCCCCGTTGCCGCACCAGAATATTCCCTGCTTTGGCAATTTCTCCGCCGAATATTTTTATGCCAAGGCGCTGGCTGTGCGATTCGCGTCCGTTCCTTGAACTGCCGGCCCCTTTCTTATGTGCCATGGAAACTGTTTATTAAATTAGTACTGCTCTGACCTTAATTACTTTTCACCTTTATTTGTGGCATCAGGGGAGACTTTTTTAGCCTTGGTCACAGATTTTGTGACATCTTCCTTTTTGACTTTTGCCGGCTTTGCCGGCTTTGTTTCCTTTGGTGCAACCGGCAGCTTTGATGCCTTCTTCACGCCGGCAGCACGTTCCGATGATGCAGTTTCAGCAGGTTTTTGGGAGGCTTTTCCTGAAGTTGATTTCACCGCTTCCGCACCTGATGCTGACCTGGTCTTTTTAATCTTTGCGGCTTCAGGTTTTTTTGTATCATTCATTTTTTGTGACTCTGCAGCAGGTTCTTCCGAAACCGGTGCCGTCATGCCGGATACCGGACTCACCGCATCTGCTTCAACGGCAGCAGGACCATGAGTTTTTGCCCCGGAAGTCTTCTTTTGGGCAGTTGCCTCACCAATCTCCTCAATGAGGAGCTCCGTAAAATTCTGCCTGTGCCCGTTAAGAACCTGGTAACCCTTCTTTCTCTTTTTCTTGAATACCTGTATCTTGTCTCCGCGGAGGTGAGACAGTATCTGTGCCATAACAACCTTGTCGGTCAGATACGGATGGCCAATGCGTATTTTTCCCTCCTCCTCGATCATCATAACACTGTCAAAGCTAACCTCAGTTCCGACTTCACCGGCAAGCCTGTGGACAAATATTCTGTTGCCTTTTTCTACCTTGAACTGCTGTCCGGCTATATTAACAATTGCGTACATGAAAAATCAGATTTCTGTTTGTTTTGGGTCTGCAAAAATATAAAAGTTTGATATAACTGCAAATAAAATCAGCAAATAAATAATATTCACCGGGAATAGGCCGGATCTCACATCCGGGTCACCCGGCAAATCTTCGTGTCGCGCCACAGGTTTGTCTTAAACCAATGATGAATTCATTATATTTGTGTACTTTTAAGGTGATATTGTGATCAGAACACGATGAACAAAGTTAAACTGAATGTTTTGGGCATCTCTTACAGCCAGACCCAGACAGGGGCATATGCCCTGGTGCTGGCCGAAGAGGATGGCAGAAGAAGGATCCCTATAATTGTCGGAGGATTTGAAGCCCAGGCCATTGCCATCCAGCTGGAGGGACTGAAGCCTCCACGACCCCTCACACACGACCTTTTTTTAAGCTTTGCCCGCACTTTTAATATTGAACTGCTTGAGGTCACGGTTTATAAACTCGAAGAAGGGGTTTTCTATTCAAAACTCACCTGCGATGACGGACAACGGATCATTGAAATCGATGCACGGACCTCAGATGCCATAGCACTTGCCTTAAGGTTCAAATGCCCAATTTATACGACCGAGGATATTCTTCGCAAAGCCGGGATCATTCTTGATTTTGACAAGGAATCCGTTGTTTCTACGGGAAATGAGCCAGTGCAGGCTTCAAAAAACCTGAGTGTTCAACATTCGTCCATCCTGGACGAATTAAAAAACAGCAGTCTCCTGGAGCTGAAAGAAATGCTTGAGGAGGCCATTAAAAGCGAAGATTATGAAAAAGCTTCGCTGATACGTGATGAAATCAAACGCCGCAAGGAGGACTGACCTGCCGGTACAATAGTCCATACCGGCTTTCCGGGAAATTAAGACTGTACCCTGAGTCGTGAGTTACCGCCCTGCGTGCGACTTTATGCATGTACAACAGTTTGGCGCACTTGATGTACAAAGAGGGTATCCATAGCAAAACAGGACAAGGGGTCATCCATGCTGACAAAACCGGGAACAACTCCCTTGTCGGGAAGAAAAGAATCAGCTCCCTTTACGAAGAC
>JAXDCR010000006.1:0-12720 GCA_034677845.1 Bacteroidales bacterium
TCAGCTGTTACGGTAGCAACAGCGGAGAAATAAGGGTAAAAGCCGGCGGCGGAACAGGAACGCTTTCCTACACCCTGCTGCCGGGCGGTATTCCGTCTGATGCACCAGATGAAGGTATTTTCACCAATCTGACTGCTGGCACCTATACCCTGCGCATAACCGACGATAATGGGTGCACAGTTGATACGACCCTTACAATTGATCAGAAAGCACTGCTTCAGGTACAGATCGATATCACCCATGTAATCGGGGAAGAGCCAGGTTCCATCGTTCTGACCACACAGGGAGGTACTCCGCCATACCGGTACTCTGTCGATGGCGGAAAAACAATGTCGGATGACCCGGCATTTCAAGGCCTGACAGCAGGTGTATATGAGGTCTATGTAACAGATGCCTTAGGATGTACCTTCAGGGATCAGGTAACCATACTGGTTAACGACCTTGATGTGTACATTACCCATGAGGATGTATCCTGCCATGGACTTGCTGATGGAAGCTTCCTGATTTCAGCTCAGAATGGAACGGCACCTTACACCCTCATTGGCGGTTTCCTTTCCGCTCCCCTTGTCAGCAGCGATGGTTTATTCTCATTTACGGGCCAGCCGGCGGGTGTGTATGACGTGGTCGTTGAAGACGCGGCAGGTATGGTCTACAAAGATACCATTGAAATAAAAGAACCCGATGCGATAACTGCCCTGGCGACCATAACAGAAGCCTCCTGCTCTGCCAACACGAACGACGGCGCCATCCGCCTTGATGTAGCCGGAGGCACAGGCACCTATACCTTCCTTTGGTCAAACGGGGCAGCCACGGAGGATCTGGCTGCGGTGGAAGCGGGATTTTACAACCTGACCCTGTCAGACGGTAATGGGTGTGAGGTTTTATTCGGTTTTGAAGTCCCCGCCCTTCATCTGGTCACAGCTTATGCGGGTGAGGATGACACAATATGCGCAGGAACGACTTACCAGCTCTCCGGATCAGCTGCTGACAGCCTCGTATGGGAGCCTTCCATATACCTGGATGATCCCCATGCATACAATCCGCATATTACAATTGCGGAACCTACCGCCTTCACGTTATCCGTGTATGAAGGGATGTGCTGGGACCGCGATACGGTAGTTATAAGCCTTTATGCGGAAAGGGGCCTGGAGATTTACGATCCTTCAGGGTACTATGATATCGATTCAACCCTGTCTCTTGTGGAGGGTAATTCCTACCTGCTGGAGGCCACCCCCGGATTCGAAAGTTACCTGTGGGCACCTGTCAGCTGGCTTAACAATCCTTCAGCTCAGCAGGTGCTTGTCAGTGCCCCCATGGACATTTACGTTTCAGTAACCGCCACTACTGAGGAAGGATGTGTGGAATCAGATACGGTGCATATCATTCTTGACGACCAGCTGTTTATATACACCGGGTTCAGTCCCAATGGCGATGGCATAAACGATTCCTGGGTCATCCGCCATGCCTTTGAATTCGGAGACAAGATATATGTCAGGGTTTTCAACCGGTGGGGTGAGCCGGTCTTTGAATCACGGGGATACGGAGGCACCAATGAATGGGATGGGACAAGGAACGGAAGGCCGATGCCCGTAGGGGCATATTACTATATTGTCGATGTGAATGGCAGCACCACAAAAACGTATACAGGAACGGTGACCCTTATCCGATAAAACAAATGGAAAGGCACATGAACCACCCTTGTAAAGGTACATACATAAACATACATGATTATTTTGTGTTCCAGGTTATGTGTAATCAGCTTATAATTAATAACATATTGATAAAATAATCACATGAACCGCATAGACAGAATCCTTAGATTCATGGCTGGATTCAGGTGTTTGATGAAACTGCTTCCGGTCATCCTGCTTATTATCCCCCAGCTTTCGATGACGACGGCCGCACAGCAGAAGCCTCTTAGTACCCAGTTCATGACAAATCCTTTCATAATCAACCCTGCCGTTGCCGGAACGGACAATTATTTCCAGGTGGTGTCAGGCAACCGTTTTCAATGGGTGGGCCTGACCGATGCCCCCACGACCAATTCCCTGAGTGTTTACGGTCCCGTGGTCAAGTATCCGATGGGATGGGGCGGAACCATCAGCTATGATGTCACAGGTCCCGTCAGCACCGGCAGCCTGCATGGTTCCTATGCCTATAAACTGGAAATCAGCGACGGTATCAATCTTTCCATGGGATTAAACCTGGGTATCATACAGTACAGGATTGACTTTGCCAAGATCACCATGGAATATGCCGATCCGCTTATGAATGCAAAGGAGACATATTACCTTCCGGATGCCAACATTGGTTTTTATTTGTATTCCGGCAGTTATTACGGAGGTCTTGTAGTCACCCATCTGCTGAACAACAGAATAAAAGTGGGTAACAATCCTACTGGGGAGAGCAGGCTTAAAAGTCATTTTTATCTCACGGGAGGATATAAATATTTTTTCAACAGAGACTGGGCACTGGAAGGCAGCATGATCATCAAGAAAGTATGGCCTGCGCCCTTTCAGCTTGACTTTAACGCAAGAGGCTGGTATCAGAACAGAATCTGGGGTGGAATTTCTTACCGCACACAGGAGGCTGTTTCAATTTTATTGGGCTATCTTTGGGACCGGAAAATTTACATCGGTTATTCCTATGATTTCGTTCTCAACCCGTTGGGGGCTCATAATATTGGCTCTCACGAACTCATACTCGGTTACCGGTTCAATGATATAAAGGATTGATGCCCAGATTGTCTAAATTTTCTTTTGTTTACGGCTGCCTGATTTTCCTGTGTTATTCCCTTATAGCCATTTCCTGTTCAGGCCATCAGCGGAAGTACATTATTCCGCAAAATAAATTTGTCGATGTTCTGGTTGACATACATCTGGCAGATGCCATTGCACTTGAATACCGGCCGGAATACAGCGGCTTTGTCCTGGATTCGGCAGAACTGTACGGATCCGTTTTCAGAAAGCATGATATTACAAAGGAGCAGTTCGATTCGACCATGAGCTATTACAGCTCTCATCCTTCTGATTTCCAAAAGGTTTACAATAAGGTGATCGGAAAAATCAACCTGCTAAGAAATGAGTTGCTCGAACCGGATACAGTTTCTGCTGAACCAGAGGAAGTAGTATGGTTTGATGACAGAACCTATGCATTCCCTGAAATAAGCCCCTCCGGGAATATCGATATTTCAGTCCCCCTGCCTGCATCCGGTTCCTATACGCTGTCGGCGACCATAAAACTTTATGCTGATGATGAATCCCTTGACCCGCGGATAGGCATTTATTACTGGTATGACAACAATTCCACCCTCGGATACCGCGACAGCTTTCCGGAGGTTCTGCTCGAAAAGGACGGGCAGCAGCATACATACACACTTAAACGGAGTATCCTGGATTCCCGGGTGACTCATCTTAAAGGCAGCATCCTGAAGCACTCCGGTGCTGATGACCTGTCGGGCAGGCATGCGCTGGTTTCAGAGATCAAGGTGAGCCGCTCACCCTGAATTTGATGATATATCCTTGATGTTTTATTATTTTTATCCATTCATACGGAGACTTTTTTGATTTTTTCATGTCAACATTCCTTTTTGACAGCATTGTCTTTGGTCCCGTCTGGAGCAGAAGGTTGGGTGAATCCCTGGGTGTTAACCTGCTGCCGACCCGCAGGAAGACCTGCAATTTCAACTGCATCTATTGTGAATGCGGATTGACCCCCGGCCTCGTGTCTGATGCCGGATTTCCGCCCAGATCTGCGGTGGCGGCCTGTCTCAGGCAAAAGTTGCAGGAGATCAGGGATGAAAGGGGGTACATAGACTGCATCACATTTGCCGGTAACGGGGAACCTACATTGCACCCTGAATTTCCCGGTATCATGTCTGACACCCTGCAATTGCGTGACGAACTGTACCCCGGATGCAGAATTGCTGTGCTGTCAAATGCTACAATGACCGGAGATAAAGCCATATTTGATGCTTTGATGAAGGCTGACCTTGCTGTTCTGAAACTGGACTCAGCCATCGAAACCACCATCCGTCGGATTAATTGTCCCCTTGGCAGTTACGATTTTCACCTGATAAGGGAAAACCTTCTCCGCTTCAGGGGAAAACTGATCATTCAGAGTCTTTTTTTTGAAGGCATGCTCAATGGAATGCCTGTCAGCAATATAACGGATGAGGAGATAAAGGCATGGCTTGCCATATTGAAGGAGATAAGGCCCGAAAGCGTGATGGTTTATTCAATCGCAAGGGATACCGCTGTAAGCGGATTACAAAGTGTTGACAATCAAATTCTTGAAAGAATTGCCCAACAGGTGCGGCAGTTGGGGATCAATGCACAGGTGAATGCCTGAAAAGGATTCCAGGAACCACAGGCAACCCGTTGTCCTTGTGTGTCCGCTGGACTGGGGACTGGGACATGCTTCCAGGATGATACCCGTTATCCGGAGCTTTCAGCTGTCGCATTTCACTGTTCTTATCGGTACTTCCGGTCTGTCAGGCAAACTGCTTGAGGAACAGTTTCCTGAACTTCAATTTATCCAGTTGCCTTCCGTTCGGATAACCTATTCGAAGGGCAACTCACAGCTGCTGGCCATGGCGCGTCAGCTGCCACGCATGTTCTTTTTGCTCCGCAAAGAACACAGGATAATCCAGCAGATCATCCTCGACCGGCACGTTGACATCCTTGTTTCTGACAACCGTTACGGACTTTACAGCCGGCATGCCTACACAATCCTTGTTACCCATCAGCCATCACCGGTTCTTCCGTCTATCGTCCGCTTTCTCGAACTGCCGATAGGTATTTTATTGCGCTTTATTATTAATCGGTTTGACGAATGCTGGATACCGGATGTGGCCGACAGAAAAAAAAGTCTTTCAGGCTCGCTTTCTCATCGCTTCAGGCTTCCGGCAAACACACGCTATATTGGTTTACTTTCCAGGTTTAACTCTCCGGTTCAACCCGTCATCCCTCCCCTGAAATATGACCTTGTCATCATCTCAAGCGGACCGGAACCACAGGCCGGAATATTCATCAGGCTTATGGCTGAGCAGGCTGCCCGTCTTCCTTACAGATGCCTGATCATATGCGGACTGACGGACAAGTACATGAGCCTGGCCTCACCGGAAAGACCTGAATTGGTGATGGTAAAGCATATGAAAGAGGAGGACTTCATGCAGGCACTGCTGCTTGCCGATATTATCATCTGCAGACCGGGATATTCTACCTTGATGGACCTTATAACCCTGGGCAAAAGTGCCATCCTTATCCCAACACCCGGCCAGACAGAGCAGCTGTACCTTGCCCGGCGACTTGCCGCCAGAAACATTTTTCATGTCTGCAGTCAGCAGCATTTCGATATGAAAACTGCCGTTCAGGATTTCAGGCGAATAGATCACAGCAGCGTTCAGTCATACAAAAACTCGCTATCAGAAGCCACGGCGCCTGATGTGGAATACCTCAGAGAAATTGTCCCTGAATAGGATGCGGTCAGATAATCTGGGCCATGACCTTGCATCACAGTTTTTTACGCATCCTTGCAACGGGTATGTTAAGCTGCTCCCTGTACTTGGCAATGGTACGACGGGCAATATGATATCCCTTTTCCTTCAATATGTCAGCCAGGCTGTCATCAGTCAGCGGATGCCGCTTGTCCTCGCCTTCCACACAATCCTGAAGTATTTTTTTGATTTCACGGGTGGAGACTTCCTCACCTGATTCGGTCTGCATACCTTCAGAAAAGAAATACTTAAGAGAATATATTCCGAAATTGGTCTGTATGTATTTGCTGTTGGCAACCCTTGATATTGTCGATACGTCGAGTCCCGTCATATCTGCAATATCTTTCAGTATCATTGGCTTTAGCTTGATATCTTCACCCGTCAGGAAAAATTCCTTCTGAAAATTAATAATGGCATTCATGGTAATCAGCAGGGTATTCTGTCGCTGTTTGATCGCATCGATAAACCACCTTGCTGAGTCAAGTTTTTGCTTGACGAAAGTGATGGCATCACGCTGCTCACGTGTGTTCTTGCCACTTCCATGCTGGTAGGACTGGAGCATGGAGCTGTAGGTTTTGCTGATCCTGAGTTCAGGAAGGTTTCTGGAATTGAGGCTGAGCTCCATGTCGCCATCATTGTTTTCCAGTATAAAGTCAGGAATGATATGTCCTGCAGATTTATTCTGCGGATCACTGTAAGCGCTTCCGGGTTTTGGATTCAACCTGAGGATCTCGGCAAGTGCACCTTTCAGCTGGTCATCCCTGATATTGAGCCTTGCCATAATCTTATCGTAATGCTTTTTTGTAAACTCCTGAAAAAAATCCTTCAGAATCCGGTGAGCAAGCCGCACTGAATCTGAATCCTGATTTTTGGCCTCGATCTGCAGCAGCAGGCATTCCTGCAGGTTGCGCGCACCGACGCCAGGGGGATCAAATTCCTGAATTATCCGCAGGGTTTCAATAAGCTCAACTTCGTTTGTCTTGATGTTTAGGGCAAAGGCAATGTCGTCAACGATATTCTCAAGTTTTCTTCTCAGATAACCATCATCGTCAATATTACCAAGCAGGTAATGCGCAAGAAGCGATTGCCTTTCACTCAGCGACCGCAATCCAAGTTGATCCTCCAGGTAATCCTGGAAACTGACGCCAACGGAAAATGGTATCTCCTCCCTCTTTTCATCTTTTGAATAATTCTGTGCATTAAGTTTATAGGAGGGAATATCCTCTTCATCCAGGTAATCCTCAAGGGTGAACTCCTCCTTATCCTTATCATCGGGATCGGAGGATGAGTCATCAGGCTCCCTTTCGAGCTGCACTTCTGATTCCTCAACGTTGCCGGCTTCCAGAGCAGGGTTTTCCTCGATTTCGGATTTGATTCTTTGCTCAAGCTGCATGGAAGGAATCTCCAGCAGCTTGATCATCTGTATCTGCTGAGGAGAAAGCTTCTGAAGAAGTTTTTGCTGTAATTTCTGCTTGAGCATCTGATTAAAATGTTAATTCTCTTTCTTTTGGAGCGCCCTTCAGAAACTTGCGTTTTTGGGGAACCTTGGAAAGGGGATGACATCCCGGATATTGCTCATACCTGTTACAAAAAGAACCAGCCGTTCAAAGCCAAGTCCAAAGCCACTGTGCGGGGCTGAACCGTATTTTCTGGTTTCAAGGTACCACCAAAGGTCTTTTTCAGGAAGCCTGAGTTCCTCGATCCGGCGCCTGAGCTTATCATAATTTTCTTCTCTTTGTGAACCGCCGATTATCTCTCCGATCTTCGGGAAAAGCACATCCATACCCCTTACGGTTTTACCGTCATCATTCTGCTTCATATAAAAAGCCTTGATCTGCAATGGATAATCTGTAACAATAACGGGTTTCATATAGTGTTTCTCAACCAGGTACCTTTCATGCTCGGTTTGAAGGTCGACTCCCCATTGTACGGGGTATTCAAAACGGACCCCCGCATGCATCAGCACTTCAACAGCTTTAGTATAGGTGATCCGTTCAAATTTATTGTTCAGGATGAAATTAAGCCGGTCTGTCAGCTCTTTGTCATACATGGCACAAAGGAAGTCAAGATCATCCCTGCAGTTGTCAAGGGCATAGCGGATAAGGTACTTCAGGAAATCCTCAGCGAGATCCATGTTATCATTGATGTCATAGAAAGCCATTTCAGGTTCAATCATCCAGAATTCAGCAAGGTGTCTCGGCGTATTCGAATTTTCAGCCCTGAAAGTGGGACCGAAAGTATATATCCTGGAAAGAGCAAGAGCAGCAAGCTCTCCTTCCAGCTGCCCCGATACGGTCAGGCTTGTTTCCCTGCCAAAGAAATCCTGTGAGAAATCAACCGACCCGTCTTCCTTTAGCGGGGGATTCTTGCAGTCGAGTGTTGTGACGCGAAACATTTCGCCTGCTCCCTCACAGTCGGAGGAGGTGATGATGGGGGTGTGCAGATAATAGAATCCCCTGTCGTTAAAATATTTATGAATACCATAGGATAAAGCATGCCGTATTCTCAGTATTGCCCCGAAGGTATTTGTTCTTGGACGCAGATGAGCAATCTCTCTTAAAAACTCCAGCGTGTGGCCCTTTTTCTGCAGCGGATAGGATTCCGCATCAGCTGTTCCATAAAGGTCTATTCTGTCAGCGTGCAGTTCAACCTGCTGTTCCTTGCCGGGAGAAGATACCAGTATTCCTTCAACCCTGATGCACGAACCTGTTGTTATCTGTCTGAGAAGCTCCTCATCAAAGGATTTTACATTCACGACCACCTGCAGGTTACTGATCGATGATCCGTCGTTGAGTGCAATGAATGCAATGTTTTTATTCCCCCTTTTGGTTCGTACCCAGCCTTTTACTTCAATTCTATCTGCTTTGCTCCCCTTTTTCAGCAGTTCATTAATTCTCATTTTTGCAAAGATCATAGGGTTAGGATATGCAAAATTAGAATTTTAAGTTTATAATGATTACACCACCCTAAAAGTTGATCAAAATGATGACAGTTCCTGCCCTTGTACACACTTTCGCGACGTTGACCGGTACCTGCTGATATAATGGTTTTTTGTATATTTGGCGATCATTAAAATCCGCATGTCCATCCTTGTCGAGAATGTAAGCAAATCTTTCGGCAACCAGATTGCTCTGGAAAATGTATCATTCCAGGTGAACTCAGGTGAGGTGGCAGGATTCATCGGTCCCAACGGTGCCGGAAAGTCGACAATGATGAAAATCATCTGTACCTTGCTGACGCCTGATACAGGTTCTGTAAAGGTGAACGGAACTGATATTTCTGTCTGTCCCCTTGAAATCAAACGGAAGCTGGGATACCTTCCGGAAAATAATCCGCTTTATCCGGATATGTACGTCAGGGAATACCTGCTTTTTGTGGGGGGTTTATACAGACTGGGCAGAGATCGCGGAAGGAGGGTGGATGAGATAATAGGGGTAACGGGACTGGCACCTGAAATGCATAAAAAGATAGGACTGCTGTCAAAAGGATACAGGCAGCGGGTCGGACTTGCCCAGGCTATTCTGCATGATCCGGATGTACTGATACTGGATGAACCGACATCGGGATTGGATCCCAATCAGCTTGTCGGAATCAGGAATCTAATTTCTGAACTTGGGAAGGAAAAGACGGTCATTCTGTCAACCCACATCATGCAGGAGGTGGAAGCAATCTGCCGGCGTGTCATCATCCTGAACAAGGGCCGGATTGTTGCTGATGAACTTGCACATGAAATCGGATCACGCATTGCCACAACCTTCCGTACCATAGTTGTTGAATTCCAGGAAGACCCTCCCGAAGACATTTTTTATCAGGTAGAGGGGATCGACATTGTCCGGAAACTTAAAAACGGGACCCTCCTTGTGCAAACCATCGGAGATGACGACATAAGGGCCCGGTTATTTAAAACGGCCGTGAGCCATAACCTGGTCATTTTGTCAATGCATCAGAAGGAGAAAAAACTGGAAGATGTATTCCGGGAGCTGACCCGATAAACCTTGACTGCCTTTGTCACGTATATGTTTAACATAAATTTGAATCCGATATATTTCTCATAATTTTAATCTTAATTAACTGGATATGGCTTATTTTTTTACTTCCGAATCGGTATCAGAAGGTCATCCGGACAAGGTTGCCGATCAGATTTCAGATGCGTTGCTGGATGAATTTCTCCGCCGCGATCCTGATTCAAGGGTTGCCTGTGAGACTTTGGTGACAACGGGACTTGTGGTATTAAGCGGAGAGGTCAGAACGAATGCTTATGTCGATGTTCAGCAGGTCGCCCGGGATGTGATCAGAAAGATAGGATATACCAATGCGGAATACATGTTTGAAGCCCATTCATGCGGTGTCATATCATCCATTCATGAACAGTCTCAGGATATAAACCGCGGCGTGGATCGTGGAGATGAGGAAAACCAGGGAGCCGGTGACCAGGGTATGATGTTCGGATATGCCTGTAAGGAAACAGATAATTACATGCCGCTGTCACTTGAGCTTTCGCACCTGCTTTTAAGGGAACTGGCAGCCATTCGCAGGGAAGGCAGGCAAATGACCTACCTGCGGCCCGACTCCAAATCGCAGGTGACCATTGAATACGGCGATGACAGACAGCCAAAAAGAATTCATACAATTGTCGTATCCACCCAGCACGACAGTTTTGACGATGATGAGCCCATGCTGGCAAAGATCAAGGAAGACATTCAAAAAATATTGATACCCAGGGTTATGGCAAAACTACCTGAAAGGGTGCGGGCTTTGTTTGGAACTGACTACCTTCTTTTTGTCAATCCCACCGGCAAGTTTGTCATCGGTGGACCCCATGGGGATACGGGACTTACCGGCAGAAAGATTATAGTTGATACCTATGGCGGAAAGGGTGCTCACGGTGGCGGTGCTTTCTCCGGCAAGGACAGTTCCAAGGTTGACCGTTCAGCAGCTTATGCCATGCGGCATATAGCCAAAAATATGGTGGCTGCAGGTATTGCCGATGAAGTACTGGTGCAGGTCGCCTATGCCATTGGCGTTGCAAAGCCTGTCGGCTTGTACGTCAACACTTACGGAACTGCCAGGGTAAAAATGGACGACGGTGAAATTGCACGCCGCATTGCAGAGATCTTTGATCTCAGACCTGCCATTATTATAAAGCGCCTGGGACTCAAAAATCCGATTTTCCTTCCTACCGCAGCTTACGGACATATGGGAAGAACACCATACAGGGAAAAGGTCAGCATTTTGCGTAATGGTTCAGTCGAAAGCAGGGAGGTTGAATTTTTTTCCTGGGAAAAGCTGGATTATGTTGATATCCTGAAAAAGGAATTCGGTCTGTTATGACACCATGCCACCTGGCAGCATAAAGGCTATTTATTACCATCCGATAAAACTATCCATTTATTATGAGCATTTACAAAGAACTTGTTCAAAAGGAAAAAAAGCTTTCACTGATTGGGTTAGGGTATGTGGGACTTCCGATTGCCCTGGCTTTTGCAAGAAAAATATCTGTTGTGGGTTTTGATATAAACAGCCACCGGATTGACCTGATGAAAAAAGGCATTGATCCGAGTCAGGAACTTGAAAAGTCAAGTTTTGAGCGCACCGATATCCTTTTTACAGCCGATAAGGAAGACCTGAGGAAAGCCTCTTTTCACATCGTTGCGGTACCCACCCCTATCAATAAGCATAACCTGCCGGATCTCGGGCCTCTTCTTTCCGCCACCCGCATTGTAGGCTCAATACTGAAAAAAGGTGATTATGTGGTTTATGAATCAACAGTTTATCCGGGAGCCACTGAAGAAGATTGCCTCTCAATCCTTGAGGAAATGTCAGGATTGCATTGTGGCACGGATTTCAAACTGGGTTATTCACCGGAAAGGATCAATCCGGGAGATAAGGAACATACAATCACTACAATCTGTAAGATCGTCGCCGGATGCGACCAGGAAGCGCTCCAGGAGATTGCAAGTGTATATGAGCTTGTCGTTGATGCCGGTGTGTACAAAGCTTCATCCATAAAGGTAGCTGAAGCGGCTAAAATAATTGAGAATACGCAACGCGACGTTAATATAGCCCTTATGAATGAGCTTTCCATGATCTTCAACAAAATGGGCATAAACACTTTTGAGGTCCTGGAGGCAGCCGGTACAAAATGGAACTTCCTTAAATTCTATCCGGGTTTGGTAGGAGGCCACTGCATTGGTGTGGATCCTTATTACCTCACTTATAAGGCCGCTGAACTGGGACATACGGCACAGGTGATCAATTCCGGACGTGCAGTCAATGATGGCATGGGAAAGTTCATTGCCACGGAGATTGTCAAAAAGATAATTAAGGCTGGCAAAAATGTATTGAACTCGAAAGTCCTTGTTATGGGTGCCACTTTTAAAGAAAATGTGAGCGATATCCGGAATTCAAGAGTGGCTGACGTGGTCAATGAACTTAAATCCTATGAGATCAAGGTTGAGGTGGTGGATCCGTTTGCTTCATCTGAAGAACTTGAAAAAGAGTATGGTTTTACCTTGCTTAAGGAACCTGGCAGGAACTATGATGCCATTGTGGTTGCGGTGGCACATTGTAAGTACCTGCAACTGGATGAGTCTTATTTCATGGATATTTCGGCTGAAAAAGGAATCCTGATGGATGTGAAAGGCATTTACCGGGGCAGGATCAGAAAGCTTACTTACCTTAGCCTGTAGGGAAATGAGTTGTCTGATAAAAAGAGATGGGTATTGACATGCTAAATTTAAATGATTTTCAACCATATTAAAGATTAATTAATTTTATGAAGTCACAGCAGAAATTCGCAATTATTGGGGTTGGTGGTTATATAGCCGGTAAGCATCTCAAAGCAATCAAGGATACGGGAAACATACTGGTGGCAGCACTTGATCCTGCCGACAGCGTGGGCATCATTGACAGCTTTTTTCCAGATTGTCATTTTTTCACAGAATATGAACGTTTTGACCGCCATGTTGACAAATTAAGGCGAGCGGGCATCCAGGTCGATTATGTCAGTATTTGTTCCCCGAATTACCTTAATTATTCGCATATCCGTTTTGCGCTTCGTTCAGGAGCAAACGCCATCTGCGAAAAGCCTCTTGTGCTGAACCCATGGAATATTGATGCCCTGGCGGAGATTGAAGCTGAATCAGGTAAAAAAATAAACACTATTCTGCAGTTGCGGCTTCATCCGGTTCTTATCGGCCTTAAAAAAAAGGTGGCAGAGAATC
>JAXDCR010000007.1:0-9801 GCA_034677845.1 Bacteroidales bacterium
GTAAGCCTGATTCGCTGAGTAGACTTTAAATTTTACTTTTCTATGTGTTTTCATGCTCTAATATACTATTTAATTAATTAGTATACAGACAGATAAACACATAGTTGTCAACAATATACCAACAAAAGAGGGTGTCTCGACTTTTGAGACACCCTCTTTTTTATATTTTGATACCATGTTTTTGTATCTCCTCGAAGAATTCAGCATCGTCAAAATCCCTTTCAATCAAGACAGGTTCAATTCTGTCGTCAATTTGCCTTCTTAATTTCCATAACAGGGGATTTACAGAAAAATAATCACCCTCAACATGATCAACAATTACGGCAACATCAATATCACTGTCCTCCCTGTTAGTTCCCTTTGCATAGGAACCAAAAAGATAAATATCTTCAAAAACAAAATGATCTTTTAACAGATGCCTGTATGCTTTGACTTTTCTTATAGCCTCTCTTTTATCCATTTTTGAACCTCTTTAGTATTTTGAATGATTTCAAGGCACTTTATATCAGAAAGACTTTTCAATAACCGCTCTTTATGCGATGGATACCTGGCCTCAATATTTAATGGTTCAATCTGATCAATGAATTCTTTATGCAGTTCTGAAAATTCATCATAAAAACCACCTTGTTTTGCAAGATATGCCAGATTATGAGAATATGGTGCATTCCCAGATTTCAGCTTTGAATAATATGCTTTAAATGCTTTTTCAATTGATTGGTGGCACATAAAACCAACGTAAAGATACCTTTTACTGTGAAGCATGGCCTCTGCAGTTTCCAGATCATAGTCCGACAAATCGATCCAGTATTTTATCCTATTATCCATCATTTCACTTTATTACAAAGATAAAACAATGTGCCTGACGTAAAAGGGCTTTTTAAGTTATTGTTAAAGGTAATCTATAAGTAGCAAAAAATAGAATCATTTCAGGCAACCATATTCATCATAACAGCATAATAATTTTTAAAACACATTAACTGTTGAGATCTTACATAGGCAAAAAAATCGGCATATACTAAAACAAATTGTGGATTGAAAAAACAGCAAATGGTATTTCTTTGACAATGGAATCTGCAATGCCATAATCGCCAATTTCAATATGCTTATTCTTAGAAGCGATACCGGTTATACATACTTACGATTAGTACAAGCGCCATGAAACTGATTGGTTTCTATTGGATCAGTGTATATTATTTCATATTTTTAGGATGCCAAACGAATTGATGGCAGCCTCATTCCCGGATGCGAATACGATATTTTCGTCTGCATGATCACATCCATTTCCTTACTAACAGTGAAGGTATATAAAGACAGGGTAAATGTGCGTAAGCCCTGGGGATCCTTCAAAAAAGCCGGGATTTGATGCCATATGGTTTTGATCACGAGCTGTATTGTCCTTAATGGAAGAAGTTGAAAAGGCCATTTCTGATGCAAATTGAAATCTCCGGATCTGTATATTGGAACTTCGGGATGGAGCTATAAACACTGGCACGGGATTTTTTATCCCCATGACCTTAAAGCCGATAAATACCTGGAATATTATACGACAAAGTTCAGCTGTGTCGAACTGAACTCCTGTTTTTACCATCTGCCGGTGAAGAAGACAGTTTTGGGATGGATGGACCGCACACCCGGATCATTCAGATTCTGCCTGAAGCTGAGCCGGTATATCACACACCGGAATATGCTGTTGCATGTGGATGAAGCACTTCAGAAATTCTTTGGGGTGTTTGAAGGGATGAAAGAAAAGCTGGGACCTGTTTTGGTTCAGCTGCCTCCCCAGCTGTCTTACGATGAACCACGGATACGCTGCTTCCTGGAATTGCTCAAAAATCAATATGAACAATACAGGTTCGCCATTGAAATAAGAAATAAGACATGGATCAATGACCGTTTCTTTAATCTGCTCTCACACCATAACGTTGCTTTTGCAGTTGCCGATTCAGGGGGCCGGTATCCTTGCCATGAGGCAATAACCACAGATTTTGTCTATTTACGGCTTCACGGGCGCGAACAGCTTTATGCCACAGACTACACTGAAAATGAACTTCGCCGGTATGCAGAAAAAATATCAGGCTGGCTTAATGACAGGAAGAAAGTATGGGTGTTCTTCAATAATGATTTTCAAGGCTTTGCCGTGAAAAATGCAGAAAGGTTAACTGGCATGCTAAATGTTTTAAAATAGTTACAATTTCATATCTTTCCACAATCATTACAGTACATTAATCTCATCATGACTGGCCAAGCACAGGATAATGATGCGTTAATCCCGCTGTATCTCGGGATCACCGGTCACCGTGATATACGTGATGAGGATAAACCCGAGCTCATTGAGATCATAAAAAAAATACTTGAAGAAAAAAGGAGCAGTGTCCCCTTACTCCCGTCATTCTTCTGACCGCCCTGGCTGAAGGGGCTGACAGGTTGGGGGCTTATGCATCAATTGAATGCGGGTATCCGTATATCGCATCCCTTCCCATGCCTTTTGATGAATACCGCAAAGACTTTAAATCGAAGAAATCGCTGGAAGAATTCAATGAACTGATCGCAAAGGCAGACTGCTGGCACCGGTAATGAAAAAGAAAATCGAGAGAATCAACAGTAGTCTTTTGCAGGATTCCGGTCTGGCAGTAACAACAAGATTGCGCAACATAGCCTATTATCATGCCGTTACAGACTGCTTTGCCGTTTATTTAAATTTCATAAAACTTCTTGCATTCATTGTGCCACTTATATCCGCAATAGTTGCCTTATTATCTTTTCTGGTGTACCTGGAATTCTCACGGAAACCGGTTTTGATCGCAATTTATTTTCTGGCGCTGGGACTGGGAGCCGTGTGGTACCTGATTGCGCACCGTAAAAAATACGATCGGAAACATGAGGATTACCGGGCGTTTGCCGAGTCATTCCGGGTGCAGTTCTATCTTTCAATTATTAAACAAGGGGTAAACGTATATGAATATTCTCTGCAGAAGAACAGGGTAGCTCTGGAATGGAGAGTTTATGCCCTGAGAGCTGCTTTGCTTAAAAGCGGAAAAGGAGAAAATGTGTCTGCCGTACATGCATCTTAAGGCATCCTGAAGGAGTGTGCTTATATAAAGGATTTCTGGGTTTCGGATCAGCTTGACTATTTCAGAAAAACAAGTCTAAAATGCCGGCATTGCCCTGTTTTCAGCCGCTCTGGCAGCTGCCCTGCTTTTATTCCTAGCTTGAGGAAGTTGAAGCAATGACCCTGCTCTTTGAAAAAGACGAGATAAGCCGGGATGCGTTCAGCGGATTTTTACAGTCCGCCCGCGAGACAGGAACGCTCATTCAGAAACATCTGGAGCGGACCGCCTCACTTGTGCAGAGTTTTAAACAGGTTTCGGCAGACCAGGCATCGGAACAGCAACGTAAGTTTAATTTCAGGGATTATATATATGATATTCTGTCAAGCCTGAAGCCTGAATTTAAAGGCAAGGATATACGATTTAATATTGAATGCAGCGACAAGCATCAGCTGAATGCATTCCCGGCGTGTTAGCCCAGGTTTTCACAAATTTATTGTTAAAACAGCCTGAAGCATGGTTCAAATCAGCATCGCGGTAAGGGGCTGGGATTAAATATAATTTACAATCTGATAAGACAAAAACTCCACGGAACCATATCCTGCGACAGTGAACCCGGGAAGGGCGTGCTTTTTAAAATTGATGTCCCCTTAAAATGAGGGCATTATAATGGCCAACCGGTTTATTTCATGGTGGCTTTTCTGGTGGACTGGGTCACAGGTCCACCTTTACCATTGATAATGCTCCTGACTTCACTGCCCTCGTTCCCGTTGAGCCAGTATATGATCTTATTGTGGATCTTTTCCTCAAGGTGGGGAGGTGTTTCGATGGCATTATCCACAATGACCGGAGCCCGGTTAAAGTAATTGTAGATTCCAATGCCCCAGGCTTCATGGGTCTTGACATGATCCGCCACTTTGTACGAAGCATAGCCGTTAACGCCATCATGTTTCCAGACATCTGCCGCCGGCGGATCATATGGCATTTCGCTCTGGTAAAAATAAACCCTTCCTCCGTTTCCGTTCCAAAGCGTCTGGTACTCCTGGTTGTGCTCATTGAACAAGCCGTATATGGTAACATCGTCTCCGTTGACAACCAGTCCGTTGGCGCACCAGTTCATGTCCCATCCCACGCCATTCCCGTGATCAGCCCTCCAGAGCCAGGTATGATCGACCACAACATTGTTGCTGTTGATCACCACTGCGCTTCTGACGGATCCTTCGTGCGGTCCTCCCACCCTGACAAAAACATCAAACAGGAATGAAGGATCTTTTTCGTGGCTTTTCAAGGATCCCGGCTCTCCAACCTGGAGAAGCACTTCGGATCTTTTTTCTCCCGCATCGAGCAATATCCCGCTGACGGTAACGCCATTTACATCAGCTATTTCAATTGCTGCATTGCCGTTCAGCGGCACAAGCGATGGCATCCCCAGTCCCATGATTACCGTTTTCTTGCGGGTAACCTTAATGGCTTGATCAAGCGAATATATGCCCGGAGTGAGAAGAATATTCTTCCCCTTTTTAAGGGCAGCGTTTATGGAGGAGGCATTGTCCGCATCCGGCCTGGCTATATAAAATTTCTTTAGCTTCAGTACAGCCTCGTCACCAACATGATCATCCCAGCTTGGTCCGGATGAATTGACCTTGAGCTGAGGCATGTTCACCTGCCATTCTTTTCCGGTTGACGTCAGATATGGTTTTTCCCGGATAAGTGGAACCGTTTCAATTGTCGTGTAAGGATTTTCAGGGAAATTCTGCTCAGGAGCATTGATGACCCCCATGAACATCATATTCCAGTTGCCTCCCACCCATTTTCCCCACTGGCTGTTCCTCGTGAACCATTGCTGCTGGGGTCCCGAGGCGACAGTGCCTGTGATTTTTGAATCAGCCAGGAATCCTCCGCTTGCGTAACCTTTATCGAAAAGGTTCATATTCCCTTTTATATATACCCTCCTCATGGGTGCTGCCTGCGAGACACCCCAGATAACCGTGGAATCTGCTGAAGGTATGATTGTCAGATTCTCAACCCCGCGCCAGAAATTGGTAAGAACGCTGCTGCCCCTGGTATTGGACCGCACCGCTCCTTTAATTATCACATCCCTGGGCGATTGACCCAGTCCCGTTACCTGCATGTAATATCCCAATCTGATATCAAGTTCGTATTCTCCCGGATTAAACAGCAGGGCGTACCGGTTTTTTGTGAATTCGCTCGAACGGGCGGACTGTTTTGCGAAAATTGTATCAAGCACTACCTGAATCTCTTTCATATCCATGCCGGGATCAAACAGGAATACGTTCTCACCCAGCAACGGATGACTGAATTTCGCAAACAATGACTGTTGTATAGGATCTGGTTGCTGCGAAAAGCCAATTCCTGCCCCAAGGATCAAAACCATGGAGGAGATGAGAAAATGGTTCCTTGTCATATGACAGCATTTACATTTATCTATACCAAATTTACTTTTTTGCACCGTTGATTTAGCGTTTGCATGGAATTATATCATTAAATTTAAGAAGGTCAATTTTACCAATCAAACTTAATTATATGAAAACGTTGTATTTTCTGGTACTGGCCATTGTATTGCCATCCGCATGCAGTAAAGAGGAGAACAATGACATTACCGTGAAGGATGTGGATGGCAATGTCTATCATACAATAAAGATTGGCACTCAGGTATGGATGGTTGAGAATCTGAAGGCTGCCAGGTATCGAAATGGAGATTCTGTACAAAATATTGCTGATAATACAGAATGGAGCATATGCACTGCCGGAGCCTGCTGTGATTATGGCAACAATCCTTCCAACAGCGCCACTTACGGAAAGCTTTACAACTGGTATGCTGTAAATGACAGCCGGAACATTGCTCCGGTGGGATGGCATGTGCCTTCTGATGCTGAATTGATAACGCTTTCAGAATACCTTGGCGGCGATCTGGTCGCCGGCGGTAAACTGAAAGAAGCGGGTACCGCGCACTGGGCTGATCCGAATGTGGGCGCTACCAATGAGAGCGGATTTACCGCCTTACCGGCAGGTTACCGTCACCCTGGCGGTAATTTCAACCTTTTGGGAAGTTATTCATGTATCTGGTCCACTGAAGAATTAAATGACCTCGAGGCTTGGTTCAGGGAAATATATGGCCATAAAACAAATTTTACCAGAAGTGAGGATGTCAAGGAATATGGATTCAGTGTCCGATGTATCAAGGACTGAGTGTGCACTTATTTGATTGTAAATAATCTGAAGCTTTCCTGGATTAAGCTGTATATGACTGGAGTGTATGAGTGTTTCTATGCCATTATCTCCGATTCAGCGGGGGAAGCATTCCCGGCTGAGTTTACTTCCTGGATGCCAGGAAATCCGCCACGAGGAAAGTGCTGCCGGTGATAAGAATCAGGTCAGCGGCCGATGCGCTGGCTCTGGCGGCTGAAAATGCCTCAATGACTGAGGTGTAGGCTTCCCCCTGTATGTTGTGCCGGGCTGCGAAGGATGCCAGATCGTTTTCATTCATGGTACGTGGAACGGACAAACGGCTGAAATAATACCTGGCATTAACGGGAAGGTAACTGAAGATCCCCTCAAGGTCCTTGTCGTTCACGAAACCGATCACCACATGCAGGTTCCTGCAGGGCGTTTCGGCTGCCTGATTCATGACAGCCTTTATGCCGTCGGCATTGTGTGCCGTGTCACAGATCACCTTAGGCTCATCTGAAATCACCTGCCAGCGCCCGTGCAGTCCCGTGTTGGTAACGACTTTTGCAATGCCTGCATACAGATCCCTTTCCTCATGAGGGAATCCGAGGTCCTTTATCATCCCTGCGGCCACAAGCACTGTCAGGATATTTTTCCGCTGGTAGTGCCCCAGCAGTTCACAGGCGAGATCAGTATGGATGATTTGATTTCCTTTCCTTACCCGGAACAACTGCAGCCCGTTGTGCATCATACGGCTGTCATCGATGGCCAGTATTTCATCGGCAAAGCGGATCGGAGCGTTCCGGAGTGCTGCCGTTTGCCGGAAAACCTCCCTGGTTTCCTGTTGGCTTTCACCGATCACAACCGGCACGCCGGGTTTGATGATACCTGCTTTTTCGGATGCTATTTTATTGGGCGTATCCCCCAGCAGTTCCATGTGGTCCCTGCCGATGTTGGTGATGACGGACAGAAGCGGAGTTATTATGTTTGTCGAGTCGAGCCTGCCTCCCAGTCCCACTTCCACCACAGCCACATCGACCTTCTGCCTGGCGAAGTATTCAAAGGCCATGAAAACAGAGATTTCAAAAAAGGATGGCTGAAAAGAGTCAAAGAATGCCCTGTGGTTTTTTACAAAGCGCGTTACCTCGTTTTTAGGGATCATTCTGCCGCTCACCTTGATCCTTTCCCTGAAGTCAAGCAGGTGGGGCGAGGTGTACAGTCCCACTCTGTATCCCGCTTCCTGGAGGATGGAGGCAAGCATGTGAGAGACGGATCCCTTGCCGTTGGTACCCGCCACATGGATTGTTTTGAACTGCCTGTGCGGATGCATGAAATATTCGTCCAGCCTGTATGTATTGTCAAGGCCTGACTTGTAGGCAACGGCACCGATCCGCTGGTACATGGGCAGCTGGATCATCAGGTAGGACAAAGCATCGGCGTAATTCATCCCTGTATGACTGATCCGTAAAAGTATGGTGTCTGCTGCGATCCGCATTCGCCCGGTGGCAAGCAGGGTGACGGCCGGCAGCGTTTCCGGATTCCGCTCATCCATGCCAACAACCTGCCTGACACTGCAGTTTTTAAAAGAATATTTAGTATTTGGCCGGTTGTCACCATGTCTCAAAATGTATTTTCGCTTTATCAAACCTGTCCACCCCTGGCTTTTGCTCTGCCGGGTGACCCACGGCAATAATGGCAAAGGGCTTAATGTGCGGCGGAAGGTCAAACAGTTTGTGAATACCCTCTATCCGGTTCTGCCTCGGATAAATGCCTGTCCACACCGCACCCAGTCCCGTTCCATGCGCTGCCAGCAGCAGGTTCTCCGTGGCGGCGGCACAGTCAACGGGACCATATCCCGCATCGTGCTGTCGGTGTTCATCCCAGCAGATGAGGATGGCCACATCGGCCTGTTTCAGCATGGCTGCGTTTGGATTTATTTCAGTGACGCGGTGCATCATCTCCCTGTCCCTGAAAACAACAAAATGCCAGGGTTGTTTGTTGACCGCAGAAGGGGCCTGCATGGCAGCCCTCAGCAAGGTCTCAACCTGCTGGTCAGTGACTTTTTCCCCGGTGTACTGCCTGATGCTTCTCCGGGAAAACAGGGCATCAAGGACTTCCATATTTACAGTGTTGATAAGTACTCATAAACCATGGCATATGGTTTCAAAAATTGAATTATAATTATTCCCACGCCTGCAGGCCACGGGTTACCAGGAGCCCGTCGCCCGCATTACGGGTCTTATATGCCATCAGTGCTGTAAATTTAGAATAAATGAGCATGGTTTTATATGCTTGTTTCGCAAAAAACAATGTTTGCATGTGGCTGTCGAGCTGATGATTCACAAAGTTATATATGGCAAATGACAAATAATGGTTAAACAGATGAACAAAAAGAAGAAAGTATTTGTCCTGGACACCAATGTGCTGCTGCATGATTACCGGTGCATCTATAATTTCCAGGAAAACAACGTGGTTATCCCCATCACCGTGCTTGAGGAACTTGACAAGTTCAAGAGAGGGAATGACATTATTAATTTCCATGCGCGTGAATTCACCAGGGAACTGGACAGGCTCTCGGGAGACAAGCTCTTCAACGGTGGAATACCGCTGGGGAAAGGTCTCGGCAAACTCAGCATAGAAACCGGAAAGCCCTTTTCGGAAGTGGTACAGGCCTCATTTCCCGAAAACACGGCTGACCACCGGATACTGGCCATCGCTGACCATGTTTTCAGGAACAACAGGGATAAAAGTGTTGTTTTCATAAGCAAGGACATCAACCTGCGCATGAAGGCCAAGTCCATCGGCATACTTGCACAGGACTACGAAAACGACAAGGTGCGGAACATTGATGATATATATAAAAGTGTCAGCACATTCGAGGCTCTGGACGACAAGCTTATCATGAAGCTGTATGAAAGTCCCGAAGGCATCCCCTTCAATGATTTTAACATACCCATCAAACCGCTGGCCAACCAGTATTTTATTTTTAAGGGGAACGGATCAAGCGCCCTGGCCCATTTTAATCCCAGAACCTCCTGCATAGACCGGGTCGTCAAACAGAAGACCTATGGCATCGAGCCGAGGAACGCCGAGCAGACATTTGCCCTGGATGCCTTGCTGAGGGAGGATGTGCAACTGGTTTCGCTCACCGGTAAAGCCGGCACCGGAAAGACTCTGCTGGCCCTTGCAGCCGCCTTGCAGCAACGCCAGAAATATACACAGATATTCCTCGCGCGGCCTGTCATACCGCTGGCAAACAGGGACATGGGATTTTTACCTGGGGATGTGAAAGAAAAACTGGCCCCCTATATGCTTCCTTTGTTCGACAACCTTGATGTGATCAAGAACAAGTTTGCCCAGTCGAGCAAGGAATTTCAGAAAATAGAGGAAATGCTGAAGAACGAAAAGCTTATCATCACTCCGCTTGCATATATCCGCGGGAGGAGCCTTTCGAAGATATTTTTCATCGTGGATGAAGCCCAGAATCTTACTCCCCACGAAGTCAAGACAATTATCACCCGGGCAGGTGAGGATACCAAAATGGTCTTTACGGGTGACACCGAGC
>JAXDCR010000008.1:0-5194 GCA_034677845.1 Bacteroidales bacterium
ACCTGCTTGTGCAGAACCAGGCACCGCTCACCGGGTCGATGGCTGAACAGCCTTATGTGAATGTGGGCACCATGAGAAACAAAGGCATCGACCTGAGTTTGCTGAACCGTGGCACCATCAAAGGCAATCTGGATTACGAAGTGTCGCTCAATTTTTCGAAATACAAAAACGAGGTCATCAAAGTCCTTGACAATCCGAACGGGTACCTGCTGAGCGGCAACAACCGCACCCAGGCAGGGTACCCGATTGCATATTTTTACGGCTATGTAATCGACGGCTTCTTTAACTCACAGCAGGAGGTCGATGCCTACAATGCAAAAGTCACCACCACATGGATACCCCCTGCCGTGGGACGCTGGAGGCTCAGGGACATAAACAATGACAACAAGATCACCGTCGATGACCGCACCTACATCGGTTCGCCTCATCCGGATTTTCAGGTGAATTTCAGCGTTTCACTGAATTACAGGAATTTTGACTTCTATACATCCTTGTTCTGGAACCAGGGAGGGGACATTTACAATGCCACCCGTTCCGATATCGATTTCAATTCAGCCAATTTCAACCGCAGCAAGAGGATGCTGAATGAATCCTGGACACCGGAAAACATGAATGCGAAACTCCCCAAGCTCGACATCAATGACAACTTCTCGAACAAGTATGCGACGGATTATTTCATCGAGGATGGCACCTTTGTGCGCCTGAAAACCCTGCAACTTGGTTATACGCTGCCTTCCGCGCTGATCAGCAAGGTTGGGGTTGATAACCTCAGGATATATGTCCAAGGTCAGAATCTACTGACATTCAAGAAATTCACCGGAATGGACCCTGATGCAGCTTTTTCTGGCAACAGTTCAAATCTTATTGATCCCCTGGCAAGTGGTTCACGTACCGACCTGTCAATGGGGGTGATCGGCAATGCCACACCCACACCGCAACAGGTCATTTTTGGGATCAACCTGTCATTCTAATTATATTAAAACCTAATCGTATGAACCCTTCATGTTTTAATAAACACAAACAAGCATTAAAATAATTATTAAACATGAAGGTTCCATGTGACCTTAAAAATTAAAATTATTTACACATGAAAAAATATTATATAGTATTTGCAATTGGTTTGGCGGGGTTTTTACTATCCTGTGAAGATAGTTTCCTTGATAAACCGCCAATCGGGGTATATTCCGAAGCGAATATAAACAACAAGGAAGGTGTCAATAAGCTCCTGGTTGCTGCCTATGCTCATCTTACCGGAGATTTCCCCATGTACAGCGTTACCTGCATAGCATCTTCGCCGCAGGCAAGTGTTCCGGCGACCATTCACGGCGGTGAAGCCATGAAGGGATCCACGAGCAATGACCAGCCAGGGGTGGAGGAATTCCAGGAATTCGCCGTGACTTCTGGGAATGGGTTTGTTCAGCAGCTTTGGGTGTATCTTTACGATGCCATTGACCGCTGCAACCTTGTACTGAGAACCCTAAAAAATACCACCGATATGACCGAAGGTGAAATCCTTCAGGCAAGCGCTGAAGCCCGCTTTTTAAGGGGCCATTATTATTTTCTGCTTAAAAGGGCCTTTGGCAATGTGCCGTGGATTGACGAAACGACAGAGGACAAAAGGGTGCCCAACACGGAAAACAACGATGGCATAACCTATGTCAATATCTGGCCCAAAATTGCAGAAGATTTCGATTTTGCAAGGAAGAACCTGCCTGCAACCCAGGCTGACCTTGGCAGGGCGAACAAATGGGCCGCGGAAGCATATTATGCCAAAGTGTTGATATACAGGGCAAATTTTGGCGAATACCCGTCCGGCTACACTGAGGCACTTGCCGTGCTGAATACGGTCATGCAGGATGGCGTCACCACAAGCGGTGCAAAATATGACCTGTCACCCTATTATTATTACAATTTCAGCGCAGCCCATGAGAACGGTCCCGAGTCAGTGTTTGCCGCCCAGCATTCCGCAAACGACGGCACCACGACATACAACTTCATGAACGGCGGCGCTCCGAACGGCAACATAGAAGGACGGTTCTTCGGTGTCAACGGTCCCGCCAACAGCCCGGGCTGGGGTCAGGGCTGGGGTTTTGTGCAGCCTTCGCAATGGTATGTCGATAAATTCCGTGTCGATGAAAACGGGCTGCCTTACCTGGACATGTACGAAACAAACCCGAATTCAGTCAAAAATGATTACGGAATCGCTTCAAACCAGCCGGTCACGCCCGATACAGTTGCGCTGGATCCGAGGCTGGACTGGACAGTGGGCAGAAGGGGCATCCCATTCCTGGATTACGGTATTATGCCCGGAAAGGACTGGACCCGCGTGCAAAGCGACGGCGGTCCCTATATCCTTAAGAAATGGTTCGTGAAGGACAGCGAAGGCGGAGTTTACACGCCGAGCAAAAGGGAACTCAGGAACGCGATCAATGTCTGCATAATCCGTTATGCCGATGTGCTGCTGCTGGCCGCAGAATGCGAGGCAAGGGCCGGAAGTCTTGATAACGCCCGCGCACTGTTCAACAAGGTGCGCGACAGGATGGCCAAGAACTCCGACAATCCAAACAACTGGGTAAAGCTTTCCGATGGCGTCACCAATGCCGCCAATTACAAGATAGGACTTTATCCGACGGGGGGACCGAATGATCCCTTTCAGTCAAAGAGCACGGCGCTGGATGCCATCCTCTTTGAAAGAACTCTGGAGCTGGGATTTGAAGGACACCGGTTTTATGACGTGGTGAGATTCGGCAAGGGTGAGGAAGAATTCAACCATTTCCTGACCACCATGGGTAACTATTTTGACTGGCTTAAAGGCAAAACTTACACCGACGTGCCCGATGCCCTGCTTCCCATACCGACTCTGGCCATAACCAACAGCCAGAAAGACGGCAAGGCAACCCTGACCCAGAATCCAAATTATTAATGCAGGAAAGATGTTTGATCGATAATTTAAACTTTAACATTATGAATCTGACAAGAAAAGAATTTTTGAAAGTAACCGCGGGGGCTGTCTCTGCCGCGGCAATCCCGATCACGGGAATCATGACGGCAAGTGCTGCCATGGCTTCCAGCTGTGCCCCACCCACATCGCAGTTCAACGGCAAACCAAAAAGGGGCGTATCCATTTACAGCTACCAGGGTGAATTTGGTGTTTCCATGACGCTGGAAGACTGCATGGCCGACATGTACGATATGGGAGCGGAAGGCATTGAAATCCTGGCAAACGGACACATACCCGGATATCCGAATCCCACCGACGAGTGGGTCGAGCAATGGTTCGCCCTGCTGGACAAATACCAGATCGTTCCGGGCGAATACGGGCACTGGGTAGATTCCAGGCGCCAGCCCGGGCGTGAACTCAACTCACAGGAATCCTATGATATGCTTGTGCGTGACATCAAACTGGCCAACCGCCTTGGCTTTAAGGTGGGAAGGACAAAACTCGGGGTTATCGATGAAACCCTCACACCGGTGACAAACTGGCAGGAGTTCATCCAGATGGCCCTCCCCGTGGCAGAGGAGTATGATTTCAGGATGTGCCCCGAAATCCATTCCCCGACATTGCTTAAGTCAAAAATGATCGATGATTATGTCAATTTCATAGAAAAAACAGGCACCAAATATTTCGGGCTCAATATTGATTTTGGCGTGTTCGCCAAAAGGGGAGGGTCAATGATGAACATCCCCGGGGTAAGCAGCGAGCCAAGCGCCCCCGAGGATATCATTCCGCTTCTTCCGTATGTCTACGCCTGCCACGCCAAATTCACCAACATGTCGGATGATCTGACTGAAACCTCAACTCCGTATGACAGGATCATCAAGATACTGGTGGATAACAAATGGGAAGGCTACCTGCTCAGCGAATACGAAGGCCAGAACAAGGACGTGCCGGGTTATGCCTCAGACCAGCTCCGCAGACAGCATGTTATGATGAAACGGTACCTGGGAGAAGTCTGAATCTGTCAATAATTTAAATCATTAAAAATAGGAGATTGCAATTATGCTTGAACTACCAAATATTCAATCAAGAGGCTTCAGGAACGTCACTGAAAACGGAAAGATCACGGGATTTCAGGTGCCTGTCAGGCTGACATACTACAGGGGTGTGTGGCTTCCGCAGTTAAGACCCGCCACGGTCACCGTTGACGGTGAAAAATTCGAGAACGACCAGATTACATGGGTCATTGACGGCGTAAGCTATGCACAGGCCGATCTGCCGAATTATCCCGATGTGCAGTGGTCAAGCCTCACACCGGCCCTGCTGAGCGTGAAAAAACCCGGCGGTCTCGCCCTGGGTATCCATGATGTTGAAGTTTCGATCGTGTACAGCACCTCTTACCTGCCGCCGAGGATCGATCTGGGATTTGGCGCAGCAGAGCCGTATAAAAGAAGGATGACGCTGGTCAGGTAAGCTGACCTCTTTCATTCATTAATCCAGGCTGTCTGAATTCCGCGGCTGATCACAGGCTGATACAAAAGGCGTTCAGACAGCTTTTCAGCCCTTTGACTTACGATCTTTTGTCAATATGATGCTTTACATGAACCGTGACCTCAACAGTCAATTATGACTTCTTCACTCATTCCGTTCGAAAGCAAGTAACATATGAGACAGTCTTAGGGTGGATGCTTATCGTAAGTCAAAGGCAAACAATTATAACTATTAAAATAAAAATTATGTGGGAACATTTTTTAATCAGGCTTGGTTTTAGGAATACCTACCAGGGTGGCCAGATTACAGGCTTTCAGTTTATGTTTACCATTCCATACTACCGTGGGGTTTTTCTCTCCTGTATATCCACGGACTTTATGGTCAGGGTTGACGGGGTGACCTATCCGCTCGAAGACGTATCCATCAAGATCGGAGACAAGGTAGTGCCATGGTCTCAGGTGGATATGGCCTATGACCTGTTCTGGCCTTACGGTACCGCTGCCACCGTGCTTGTGAACAAGCCGGGGGGACTGACGGTCGGCCTGCACAAGGTCGAAATGGGATTTGTTGTAAGAAAATCCTATATGAATGAAGATCCCGATCCGGAAGGATATTATTCATGGACTTCCAGCTATGGGGCGCCTGCTCCGGCTGCTGCACCACCGCAGGGAGCAGCTCAGCCACAGGGCACTGCCAGGCAGGGAGCTGCACCGGCTCAGGGCTATGGCGGGATGACAAACATGCAGACCTGTTCACTCGATATGG
>JAXDCR010000009.1:0-6602 GCA_034677845.1 Bacteroidales bacterium
TCCTGCTGATCAACGGCAAAGTCCTGAAGAATGAACCTTTGACCATAACAGCCAGCATAAGGGAGGATTTTTCAAAGCTGACTTCCGGTCAGCTTGCCGCAGCCCCGGTAGCAAGCTTTGACACCACCACCTATAACTTCGGGACCATCGGGCAGGACAAGCCGGTTGAGCACAGCTTCCTGCTGACGAATACAGGCAAAAGTGTGCTGCTCATACGCAAGATAACGGCCAGCTGTGGTTGCACTGCGGTGCAGCCCGAAGTCAGCCATCTGAACCCCGGCAGCTCAACCCGTATTAAAACGGTCTTCAATCCACGTGGGCAGGAGGGTGACCAGAAAAAGGCCATTACGGTCATCACGAATGACCCCAGGCATCCCAGGATATATTTGTGGATCGAAGGCAGGGTGGAAAAATCTGTGGCTGAGAAATGACAAGAAAAAGTTAATTTCGCTGGTCCTGAATAAGCAGATCTGCATAAAAACAGAATACAAATGGAATTTGATGTACTCATTATCGGGAGCGGCCCCGGCGGCTATGTTGCCGCTATAAGAGCTTCCCAGCTTGGAATGAAGGTCGGCGTGGTCGAAAAGGCTGAATTAGGGGGGGTGTGTCTGAACTGGGGATGCATTCCCACAAAGGCCTTACTGAAGAGCGCGCAGGTATTGGATTATGTAAACCATGCCGGTGATTATGGCGTCATTTGCGAAACAAAACCACAGGCTGACCTGGAAAGGATGGTCAGGCGAAGCCGCGAGGTTGCGGAAAAAATGAGCAAAGGCGTCCAGTTTCTTTTCAAAAAGAATAATATCGAGCTCATTGCCGGTCACGGCTCAGTGGCCGACAACCGGCACGTAGTGGTGAGGGATGCAGCAGGCAATGAAACCAGGCATAAATCAGCTCACATAATACTGGCCACGGGAGCCCGTCCCAGGGAGCTCCCCAATCTGAAACCGGACGGGGAACGCATTATCAGTTACAGGGAAGCCCTGACGCAGAAGACAATTCCAGGCCGACTGCTGGTAGTCGGGGCAGGGGCCATAGGGAGTGAGTTCGCCTACTTTTACAGCACCCTTGGCAGCAGGGTCACCCTGGTTGAATTCCTGCCCGGCATCGTACCGCTGGAGGATGAGGAAGTTTCCAGACAGCTGGAAAGGTCCTTCAGGAAAAACGGAATGGAGGTCATGACGTCTTCCTCGGTCGAAAAGGTCGAGGTGGAAGGACGGGTCTGCCATGTGAGCATTCAGACCCCCAAAGGAATCCAGATAAGGGATGCTGACCTGGTGCTGTCAGCAGCGGGTGTCTCTCCCAACCTTGAAAACCTTGGCCTTGAAGCGCTCGGAATAGCCATTGAAAAAGGGAAGATAAGGGTGGATGAGTTTTACAGGACCAGTGTCAGGGGCGTGTATGCCATCGGTGATATTGTCGGAGGTCCGGCTCTGGCTCACGTGGCTTCTGCCGAAGGCATTGTCTGCGTGGAGAAAATTGCAGGCAAGTCGCCCGCTCCGGTCAATTACAACAACATACCTTCCTGCACCTATACCTATCCGGAGATCGCCTCGGTCGGATACACGGAAAAGACGGCCGGGGAGGCCGGCTTTGAAGTGCGCATCGGAAAGTTCCCGTTCACTGCTTCAGGGAAAGCAACGGCCTCCGGTCATAAGGACGGTTTCGTCAAGCTTGTCTTTGATGCCCGGTACGGAGAACTGCTGGGTGCCCATCTGATCGGCGAGAATGTGACTGAAATGATAGGGGGGCTGGCAATGGCAAGGAACCTCGAAACCACCGGACATGAAATCATAAAAACGATCCATCCGCATCCGACCATGTCGGAGGCAATTATGGAGGCGGCTGCTGAGGCCTATGGAGAAGTGATCCATATCTAAAGCGACCTGTCAATAATCGTGTAAAACCTTTCACGATAAGGCAGGCTGATGGGTATGAACTTCTCGCCGATCACCACGCGGTGCCTGCTGATATAATCAATCTTGCTGACCGAAATAATGTACGAACGGTGAATGCGCACGAACTCGTCAGCCGGAAGTTTCATCTCAATTGCTGACATTGACATGAGGGTAAGGATCAGTTTCTGGCGGGTGAATATTTTTATGTAATCCTTGAGCCCCTCTACATAGAGGATGTCCTCGACATTGATCTTGACAAGCTTGTAATCACATTTGACAAAAATGTAACCGGGGATGCGGGGGTGCAAAGTCTTCTGTCTGAAGGATCTGGCTATCTGGTTGCTGGTTTTGTTCACTGCCTTGAGGACCCTGTCAAAGTCAAATGGCTTCAGCAGGTAATCGGTTACATTCAGATCATAGCATTCAAGGGAATAATCCCTGTATGCTGTTGTGACGATTACCTGGGGGCGTGATTTAAGACTCTTCAGCAACTGTATCCCGTTCAGCTCCGGCATGGCAATGTCAAGGAAAAGCAGGTCTGTCTTTTCCTCCTCGATCAGTTCAATGGCTTCAAACGGATTTTCGCACCTCTTCAGCAGATGAAGAAAATGAACCCTTGAAATCATGTGCTCAATCACATCAAGGGCAGCTTCGTCATCGTCCACGGCGAGACAGTTGATCCGGTTCATGGCTGGATGTAAATGTAACCAAAAGCAATGACACAAAGATCAGGCTACCTGTCTTTTTTGATGATGCCAATGCGCTGCAGATCTTCTTCCGAAAGGCCGGGGGCACTTCCTGTCTTCAGTCTGCCTGTCACAATGCGGGCTGCCTTGCGGGCTGTCTTCCTGTCCGGAAACGGATGTTTGTCATAGCCGGGGATAAAAGGCTGATAAATATAAGTCCGGCCATTCAGGCTGATCAGGTAACCCCAGCCACCGCTGACCTCAAACGTCTCTGTCTTCATGCGGACTTTCCCCGAAACCGTGTGAAGGTATGATCCAAACAACAGCAGCAGGACTAATCCTGCTGCCGCAATATAAAGCATTATTTTCTTCCTAGTCCAGTTTGTCGTATTCGTCATTGGGTTTGAATTCCCATAGATCGTCAAAATAGGAAGTCCCGCTTCTGCCCGTGGCTATGTAAGCTTTTGTGTTGTTTGTAATGGAGAAGGCGACTGCATCCGTTCTGGATGTGCCTTCAAAGGAGGTTTTTGTGTCCCATGTGTCAGTCAGAACATCATATTCCCAGACATCGTTCTTAAGGCTGCCGGAAGTTCCGGTCGTGACATAGGCCTTGTTACCGATGACCATTGAAGCAGCATTGCTCCGGATGATGGTATAATCATCATCATAGGTTTCATCGCTGACATCGGAGATCTTTCTTTTTTCCGTCCACAGTCCCGTTGCCGGATCATATTCCAGCATATCGTTGACATAAGCGCCGTTGTTGATCCCTGTCACAACGTAACCCTTGTTATTGATCACAAAAGCAACAGCGTCCATCCTTTTCGAGCCCACGATACTCACTTTCTGCTCCCATGTATCACTGGCAGGGTCATATGCCCAGAAATCCTTCAGGTAGTTTCCGTCGTAACCCGATCCTATGTACCCTATGTTGTTGATTGAAAAGGCCACAGCACCGTATCTGGCAGTGCCTGCAAAATCGGCTTTTCTGGTCCATTTGTCGAGGGTCGGATCGTATTCCCAGAAATCGTTGAGTCTCACCCTGTCGTTGTTATATCCTGTGCCAACATAGCCTTTCCCTGCAGCCGAAAAACCGACTGCTGCATTTCTTGCATCTCCCGGAAACTCGGCTATCTGCGTCCAGTAATTTGTCTGGCTGTCATACCTCCAGAAGTCTTTCAGCCTTGTCGTTCCATCATATCCTGTTCCCACATATCCATAATCACCTATCGAAAACGAAACCGCGTCACCCCTTGTGACTCCCTCAAAATCTGAGAGATTGACCCAGTTCCCGAGTATATCAACCTCATCGTCACCGTCGCAGGAAGCAAATAACACCGCAAGTGATGCAAAAAGAAAAAAACCTTTTATTACTTTCATTTGATTAGTAGATCATTAATTTGTTACTTATGAGCTGGTTCAATATTGTATGCAACACAAAATAAATAATCTTTTCATGAATATGCATTTATTTGGGTGTTTCACACGTTTATTTATTAATTTTTCCGTCTTTTTAAAGAGAACGCTTTACCATGGTAAAAAGTTGTGTGATGACTTTTTATAAATTCTAACAGAAGGAGCAAACATAGACAGGAGTGAAGGATTATTAAAATGTTTTAGATGGAGTTATTAAAAACAAAGATGAAATAATAAAATTTATCTGCCAAATTATAACATATTTTCCATTTTTCCTTGTTGAATGACATTTTTAAAAAGGAATGCCGGTAAGAATAAATATAACAGTAGATAAATTCAATGAAACCGTCGATAAATATGTAATGAATGGTATAATTTTTTTTTAAACACTTTTGCCCGTAATTTATTTTGCTAAGTTTAAACGAGGAACTGCATGATCAAATACCTTCCATTTTTCATCCTGATTCTTTTTGTTACCTGCACCAAGGAAGACCTGAGCTTTGAAATAGGAAGCAAGTACGTTGACAGGAACATGAACATCCTTTACACCGACACAGTAAGCATTGACAGCTATACCGTGCGTTGGGACTCACTGGCCACTTCAGGCTATTACAACTTTCTTGTGGGATATGCCCATGACAGCGTGTTCGGCGATGTCCATTCCAAAAGTTATTTGCAGGTAAGCAGGCCCATTTTGGACTTCACCGTACCGGCGGATGCTGTGTTTGATTCCCTTGAGTTCCAGCTGCTTTATAATAACTATTCTTTTGGTGATACAACAAAGCCCCTGACGATTAACATCCACCGCCTGAAAACAAGTCCCGCCACCCGCAAAGACGGCAGCCTGTACAATACCTCCTCCTTTGATTACTTCGACCTGCCATACGGCACGGCCACATTCCTGCCCAGACCGCATGGCACCGACTCGGTCAAAATAGTATTGCAGGATGAACTGGGGTCTGCCCTTTTCAATGCCATTAAAGACAAGGATGAAATAATATCCGACCAGTCCAGCTTCCAGGATTTTCTGAGAGGCTTTGTCATTGACGCCGACAGCACCAGCTCTTCCCTGGTCGGTTTCAGGGCAGTGGACTCCATACCTGTGATGAAGCTATACTTCCATTCTGGTGACATACAGATTAAGCGTGACCATATTGAATTTGACATTTATACCAATACAACCCAGTTCAACCAGATCTCACTTCATGGCAGCGAAATCATCCTGCCTGCTGAACAAACAGACAAACGGAGCGCTCTTGAAACAGGCGGCACAAGTTTTATTCAGGCCGGTACCGGCATCTTCACACGCGTTGAGATACCTTATCTGAAAAACCTCCTTGAGCTTGGTGAGAATATTAAGGTGCTGCAGGCAAGGCTTGTGCTGGAACCCATAGCCAATTCATACACGCCATCCACCCTGCCCCCAAAACTGTCAATCTATGCCACCAATCCGCTCAATCAGTTACTGTACCCACTCTATGATGCCATGCAGAACATTCAGGTGGCTGATCTGGATATTGATTACATATTCCAGAAAGACACAAGGTACACGTTTGACATAACCGACTTTCTGGATGAGAAGATAAACGAACAGACAGGGGAAATTCCTTCCCTTCTGATCTGCGTCAGCACGGATGACCTGTACTATACAGTTGACAGGCTTGTCCTTGGCAGCAGATGGCATCCGGTTAACAAGATTACCTTAAAGATTTACCTGATGAAATATGAATAAAGCCACTCTGCTTAATAGTGCCGGCCTTATCCTGTTGTTGCTGCTTGAAACGGGACTTTACGGACAGCAACGCACCCATCTTCCTTATTCAATATTCGGAGTTGGCGAGCTTTCCTCCAAAGGCTTCGGCAGGAACCTGGCCATGGGTAAGTCGGGTATTGCTTTGTCATCCACTCAGTTCCTGAACAATCTGAATCCGGCTTCCAATTCCCTTATCGACAGCATTTCTTTTTTCTTTGATCTGGGACTGAACGGGGAGTATGTCAGCTACAGAACCAACTATCTCAAACAGTACGGACAGGATTACAATATAAAGAACATGGCCCTCGGTTTCAGAATCAGTCGCCGCTGGGCTTCAAGTGTCGGCGTGACACCTTTCAGCGACGTGGGTTACAAGATAAACACGTGGGATTATGTGGAAGGGTCAAGCGGAAAATACAGCATTGAACTGACAGGAACCGGGGGACTGAGCCAGTTTTACTGGGACAATTCATTTTCCCTGTTTAAAAACTTCACCGCAGGTGTGAACCTGACCTACCTTTTTGGCAATATAAAAAGCACGGAAACGGTGGTTCCTGCTCAACTGAATTACGGGTTGATATACAAAAAGACATCCTATCTTTACAAAGTATTTGCAGACCTGGGATTTCAATATTCCCTTCGACTGAAGGACAATCTTGTTCTGGGCATCGGCGGAATTTTCGGGAAGAACCACAAACTCAACTTTAAACAGGAAATCGAAATTACCGATACCGAAGAACTTGAATTAAGATACGAGGAAAATGAAGGGTATTTTGATTTTCCCATGTATGCGGGCGGGGGATTGGCCCTCACTCTGTCAGACAAACTGACCTTCAGCGGTGATTA
>JAXDCR010000010.1:0-9261 GCA_034677845.1 Bacteroidales bacterium
ATTCTGCAGCGATGGCACGGCAGCTGGCCACATCCCTTGAAGGCATCAGCCAGAGCGCCTCGTATTTGAAAGGATCGAATTTCGTAAAATGAATTGTTCATCATCCTTCTGCAGGCTATCAATCCAGCTGCGCTAAATCCATAAAAGGTTTATTTACGGATTGCCCGGACCGGAAATTTATTTCAGGTTTTTGGAAGGGATTAGAAATGCTGCTGTTCCTGAGATTATTAACGGTATCGAAAAAATAATAAAAAGCGTGGCAATCGGCAGTTTAAGATCGGACAACACGCCAAAGATAGCGGGACCAATGATGGCTCCCAGGCGTCCTGCCCCGGTGGCCCAACCGATACCGGTGGCCCTGATTTCAGTCTGATAGATACGCGCAGCCGCGGGCCAGTAACCATTGAATCCACCCTGGACAAAAACACCGATAAGGAAAGTAAGGACAAAGACCAGGGCATTGCCAAGGGTTATATTGCCATAGGTGACCATAATGCCAAATGCCACAACAAAGAATATAAAAATCAGCTTCCTGAGCTTAAATCTGGCAGCCAGCCATCCAATACCGGTGCTGCCCATAAAAGCACCTATATTTAAAACCGTGCCAACATAGGTTGCCAGCCTGAAAGGCATTCCCGAGTCTCTGGCAATGCTGGGAACCCAGCTGATGAGCGTGAACAGGGTCATGAACCCGAAAAAGGTGCCGGTCCACAACAGCATGGTTGAAACTTTATATTCTTTAGTATATAAAGCGGTCACAGAGGGTTTCTGCATGGACTTCTGATCAGGAAGCTTATCAACAGGCTCATGACCCATCCGTGAAAGTATTTTGTTAATTTTTTGAAGGGCATTCCTGGGTTGGGATTTAATTAAATATTCTATGGACTCAGGCATAAAAGCAATGACCATTACCAACATCGCAACCGAAACCATGGCTCCTGAAAAGAAGCCGAATCTCCAGCCCATTTCGGGTACTGTCCGGGCCGTGTAAAAACCCATCAGGATCGCTCCGATAGGCCACCCTGCCTGAACAAAGCCCACGGCCAGGTCTTTTCGCCGGTTGTTTGTAAATTCGGAAGCCATAGTGGCCATTGTAGGAAGTAATCCACCGATGCCAAGGCCCGCCACGAATCTTAAACCCAGCAGCTGCCAGTATGCCGTGACCACCGATGCCAGCAACATCCCAACCGTATCGAGCACAACGGTAAAAATAAACAGCCTTCTGCGGCCAAAACGATCTGCCAGAGGAGCAATCAGCAGGCATCCGAGAGTCATACCCAACAAACCGGCACTGAATATATATCCCTGTTGTGCCTTTGTAAGACCCCATTCGGCCAGGATTTCCGATCCGGTATAGGATACCACCAGCACATCAATGCCATCGTTCATGTTAAGAACAAAACACATGATAACAACAATGATCTGATAGGGAGTCAAAGGCTTGTCTTCTATTAACCCTCTTATGGCATTGCCTGTCGGAAGGTCTGTCTGTTGCTGGTTTCGCTTCATTCTTAAAATGAATGTCCTGCGTTATCTGATTTTTATGACGATCTTGCTTTCCTTTCCTGCCGATGCTGTTTCCATCGCTTTCTGAATTTCCTTCAGATGAAAGTACCGGGTAACTATAAAGCCGGGGTGAATTTTATCTGAACTGATAAGCTGGATAGTTCTTTTATAATCAACCGGGTGGTTATATATTAATGAAAAAATGATCCGGATGCCTTTCTTGGAAGTGTCAATCGGAATAAAAGAAGCCGGTTCTGCAGACAAACCCAGCAGTACCACTTCAGTTCCCGGAGGAGCCATGGCAATGGCCAGTGATGCGGATTTTTCAGATCCGGCACATTCAAAAACTGATTTTACATCCTCGTTCTGACAAATGCATTGCAGGTTTTTAATGTTTTCTTTATAATCTGAACCGGCATTCACCGGAACAGCACCCTGCTTTACAGCACTTTCAACTTTCAGCCGAACCGGATCTGTCACAAAAACCCTATATCCCAGTGACATTGCAATGTGAGTCACCAGCAATCCTATTGCTCCCAGACCAATGACAAGTATTGTATCGCCTGGTTTTGCTTCTGAGCGTAATAAAGCAGAAAGGGCCACCGTGGCCGGTTCAATTGTAACGGCATCCTGATCGGTAATATTGGTGGGCAGCTTATGGGTAAAGGCTTCAGGAAGAACCACATATTCCGCAAAGCAACCATTTTCGGTAACCCCAATGATTCTTTTGTTTCTGCAGACATTTCCCCTTCCGCTCCGGCATTCGGGACAATTATGGCATGGGATGTTGGGTTCAATTACCACCCTTTCCCCTGTTCTTGAGACATTTACGCCTTCACCGGCTTTTTCAATGAAGCCTATGCCTTCATGACCGTTTGTCAGGGGACTGTCTTCGGGGCGGCCTTTATGAAACAAGTACACATCCGATCCGCAAATGCCAGTCATTGTCAGCCTAACGCGCACCTCTCCCCTTCGAGGTTCAGGGATGTCAGTTTCCTCGAGCCGGATAGTGTCGGGTTTTGTCAATATGGCTCTCAGCATATTTGAAAATTTGGTTCTACCGGAAGTATTTTTTATTTATTACGGTTCTAAATCTAAGTAATAATTTGAAAACATGAAGGGTTTTTTTATGAATATGCAATATTTAAGTATTTTTACTTTGTGTGGTACACAGTAATCTTACTTGATCAGGGCTCTGTCAAACAGGAACCAGTATTTCTTTATACAATAAAAATACGGAGGTAAAAATGAGAACAGGAATCAGAAAGACCTTGTACATGTTTCTGCTGCTGTTTTTTCTGGCTCCGGCCTTTCGGCTCAAAGCATCCGGCCATGGGCAGATAACAGATGAAGTCAGGCAACTGTCATCTGCTGTCGGCCCTTCGGTGAATGACATAATAAATATCCAGGCTTATACCGATTTCAGTTTCTATGGTCAGAAGCTCAGTAAGGTTGTCATCACCTATAAAGACAATGTTGACCTTTCCGGGGTGACTTCAGGTACTTACATATTACTGGACAGGGGTTACAGCAATCCGGATTTCACCGCGGCCACCATAGAATCCGTTGCTGTTGCCGGACGGGCCGTGACACTGTATATAACCGGAGATACTGAGGCACTTGAAAACAACGCTTTGATTTACAGCGGGGACAGCGCCACCGGCTCCCGCACCAAGAATCCCGTTGGCCTGTATGCCACCGGCCCCTGGTACCGTGCCACCGACGGTGTCATCCATTTTGGCAAAGCAGATTCAGAAAAATATAAGGCAAACACAAGCGGCGAAGGATATCAGACCCGCAAGTGCCTTGAGCTGAAGCTATATCACGCCGGCGAGAAAGAGGCAGACGCGGCATGCCTGGCTAATGAAGATGGAAGCTACAATGCGGATGGCCTATGGCTGCCGACCATTGACGCCAATTACGGGAAGGGCGGGTTCCGGACATTTGAGGAACTGGGTATCGATGTTCCCACCACTGCATCTGACGGTGATCCGTTCGTCAAAGGCTGGGCTTATTTCCCTGTTGACTATGATAAGAACCGGTCAGGGAAATATCCGCTTATCATCACCATCACCGGTTATGGCACTTCTTACTGGAAGCTTGAGGACGGCACCAATAACTTCGGGACCGGACTTAACTTTGACGGCTCCGGATTTCGCTGGATGGATTGCGGTGCGATCGTAGTGAATATCCATGACCGCAGCCATACCGGCGGTGAGAATTATAAGTTCTATGAGGATGATTACAATGTAATACAATACTTCATCCGGAATTACAATGCTGATCCCAGGGCCATAACCCTTTCCGGCAATTCACGCGGCACCGTTGCCTGCAACACCATCGCCGCCACCTATCCCGGTCTGATCAACACCCTGATACTCAACAATGGCTCCATAGGTTCAGGAATTGCCGGAAAAAGTATGTTTGAAGGTGTGTGGACCGATAAGGAATGGCAGGACATAGCAAAGTACGGCACCAGCATCTGGGCCTTTGACGGCGAACAGGATACCGACAACAAAGATAACTACCAAAGGGCCGTATCTTATTACAAGGCAGCCGGCTGGTCAGATGACTGGATCGCAGAAAATGTGCGCCTTACAGGTTTCCCGACCAACCTCTATCATTACTGGGGCGAAACCGATCACTCCACTACCAAGATGACCTACTGGTATTTTTTCGATGAACCGTATTACGGTCCCGATGCCAGGATTGTCGACGGGAAGCTGGTTTACAATTCCAGGCTGAGAGAAGGTGACACCTATCAGCTTAAGGGAAGCCTTGTCAAGGGAAAATACAACAAGGAAGGCTTTAATTATGTCATCTATGGTGAAACTTTGCGCGACTGGGTGTTATCACGCGATTACGAGACAAGACCGAAATAAATTGAATTTAAAGTAAAATAGCAATTAACCATCATCCGACCATTATTCTGCATTTGCGCAAACATGCACGAATAAAAACGGAAGGGTAAGTAACATATGATCCATAAATATTTCTTGGATATGAAGGAAAACAGAAACCTGATACAATTCCTGCTCGCGGCACTCCTGCTGACACCGGGATGGCTGAATATACGCGTTCACGGACAACCGCAATCAGGGGTAACTGAGAAGCCCATCCTGAGGGAGTTTTCACCAGTTAACCTGGATGAAGCTCAGGTTCCGGCTCACGACTTTCAGCGGGCAAATAAGCTCCCGATGACCGGTTACATGGAGAAAACCTTCACCATCGACGGGATTAAACGAACGGCAAAGTTTTACATTGCCGCCACCGCCCCCATAAGGACCTTCTTCACGGTTATTGCCGTTCCGGAGGGTGTTGAAACAGCTGAATTCCTGGTGGCCAGTGGCTGGCACGCCATCGCGGATGAAAAGGAAGAGGGACTCGTACTGCTTGAACCAGGACCCGATGGCTGGGGCAATGCCGTTTCAGAGCAGGAATATATCAATGCGGTGATGAACTTCTACAAGGGGAACAACTTCTTTTCAATCTTCGGCATCAGTTACCTCATCGGTTACGGCAGCGGGGGCACTGCACTGGAAGCCTGGGCGGCAGCCAATCCCCTGATGGTCATCAGTCAGGCATATGTAAACAGCGAAAGCCAGAGTGATGCCTACTATTCCGGTTTTAAAACAAAGTACATGGACGGCCTTGCCTCCGGATACGCGCCGGTGGAGATCCCCGGTGACATCAGGATTGCATATGACGAGGTTCCCGTCCCTACGGCCTTCATCAATTCGGATCTTGGACGCGTTTCCCGTGGCATATCTTACTGGAAGAACGTGAACGACGCGGTCACCCTTAGCACCTCAGACCCCGGCTACCTGTTTGGCGCCAATGTATTTAACCAGTCGGAGGATTCTGACGCATGGGCGACCGCATATACCGGACCCATTTCAAAGGTCATCACCCTCGAGGCCGCGGTCGATGTTTTTGACCCTCACCTTACAAAGGCCTTGTACGACTTTGTCACCGAATATGTGAGTTATGACAATACCACTGCTTATGGCAACCATCTTGCACCCCGGAAGGAGTACGGTGAGATGGGAACCATGCTCGTCAACGGTCAGCTGCGTGAATTCCAGGTTTACGTGCCTGGCTCAGCGGAAAGACTCTGGCCGGAGGGTGCACCGGTGGTTTTTGTGTTTGCCGGTAACTCCCAGACAGACAAAGTATTTTTCCATAATACACTGTGGTGGAAGGTCGCGGACAAGGAAGGTTTTATCCTCGCCATTCCCTGCGAAACATACAGCGGCAACGCGACCTCTGTAAGCCATGCCGACACGGATCTGTTTTTTGAGAAACTCGCCGGATATGTAAAGAAGTACTATAACGTCGATCAGACACGGTTTTATGCAACCGGACAGTCGGCAGGAAGCTTTGCCGTGCAGGGGTTCGGGGTCACCCATCCGGAGTACTTCGCTGCGATAGCTTCCACATCGGGACTGAGTTACCCGAGCGACCAGGGAGGAATGGGCAGGATCTCACCGGCTGATGCCAGCCATGCGATGATCCCGAATTACTGCATCCTCGGCGAGGGTGACATTGAATCGATGACCGGCACTCTCTGGGATGAGACAAAAAACCAACTTGACAGCTGGGCTGCCTATTACCTGGAAGCCAATGGTGTGGGACCTCTGGGCGACGGCTCCAACCTTGAGACCGACGGCAGGTTCTTGACCTGGACATGGACCAATGATCAGGGCTTTCCGCTTTTCAAGGTCGGCCGCACCCTCTATCGTGCCCATAACTGTATCCCTGCCGAAATGCCACGCTTATGGGACTTCCTGAAGCACTGGGCCCTTAAGAATGGCATCCGCTATTATGACGGTATTCCTGTCAGGCAAGAGTGACCAGCGGAGGTTTCTAGCGAGGGGTCATCCCGTTGGCTGGTCCGATTCCCATTGGGTTTAGCAACAAACTACAAAACCACCTGAAGCTTCAAGTGGTTTTGACTATCGCTGGTAGTCCGTAGGGGAATCGAACCCCTGTTACAAGGATGAAAACCTTGCGTCCTAGCCCCTAGACGAACGGACCGTTTGCTGTGGTTTCAAGCAGGCTTGCAAAATTAAGATAAAATTTCTACCTGCACAAATTTTATCATAATTTTTCTGCCAGTATGCAGTCTGTCAGCTCCCTGAGATCTATTCCGGAGAAATTGCCCGAACTCATCAGCAACAGATTTCCTCTGCTCCAGTTTTGATTTCTAAGGTGGTCTTCAAGTTCTTTTTTGTCAGTGATGACAATCAGCCTGTCGTTGCCGAAAGCCCGGCAGATATCTTTCGGGGTGATCATTTGCAGCCGTTTATGGTGCACAACCGCGGGATCGAAGTACACGACAGCCTCATCAGCCTTATCCATTGTCTGACTGTAATGATCAAGGAAATCCCTGTTCAGGCTGCTGTATGTATGCAGTTCCAGGCAGGCCACCAGCCTGCGCTCCGGATTCCTTTCCTTAACGGCTTTAATGGTTGCCTCCACCTTTGACGGTGAATGGGCGAAGTCCGTGAAAACCGATGTCGTGCTGTTTTGACCCATCAGCTCAAGCCTTCTTGCTGCCCCGCGGAATTCAGCTATTGCCCTGTAAAACTGTTCATCCCGAACGCCCAGGTACCTGCACACCATTCTTGCTCCCTGAATATTCTGCATGTTGTGCCGGCCGAAAATCTGCACTTCTACTCTTCCGCCGCCTGTTTTCAGGAATGTCCTGGCATCTTTCGTCACATATTCATGGCTGTCATAGGGTATTTTTTTCAGGTCGGGACGGATAGATGCGGCCATCCTGGCCAGTTCAGGATCCTCATTGCAGTAAACCAGGCATCCGTCCGCAGGCATTTGCTCAATGAAATGCCTGAACTGGCCTACATACACTTCCCGGCTCGGGAAGACGTTTACATGATCCCATGCAATGCCGCTGATCAGGGACAGCCTGGGTTCATAGACATGGAACTTGGGCCGCGGGTCAAGGCAGGATGAAAGATACTCGTCACCTTCAAAGACAGCAATCCTGTTTGCCTGTTCAATGCCGGCCATGTTGCCGAAGCCTTCCAGCTGTGAACCCACCAGGTAATCAAAGTGAATGCCGCTGTACCGCAGCACATGCATAACCATGGAGGTGATCGTAGTCTTGCCGTGGCTGCCGGCAATGACGACGCGAAGCTTGTCCCTTGTTTCCTGCAGCAGGAACTCGGGGAAGGAGTAAATCCTGATGCCAAGCTCCAGGGCCCGCAGCAACTCGGGATTATCCCTGTGCGCATGCATGCCCAGGATTACGGCATCCAGTCCCTTTACTATCTTCTCCGGGAACCATCCCGGCTCCGGAGGCAGCAACCCTTTTTTAGCAAGGGCGGCAAGGGGGGGACCGAAGATCTCGTCATCTGAACCAGTGACAATGTATCCCTTGTCATGCAGGGCGATGGCCAGGCTGTGCATGGCAGCGCCGCCAATGGCAATGAAATGGACGCGCATTTCGGAATAAGTCGCTTTATCTGGCTGCAAACCTACTCCAGTTTTATTTTCCATAAACAATCCGGACCAAAAAGTTATTAACCCGGCAGAAAGTGCAGCTTATCTTTAATTTGTGCATATTTGCATCGCATCCGTTCTTTTTCATGACAAACGGCTACCTGGTCATGCATTCAAACATTCCGGCACAATTACCTGTTATATTTCATCATTGACAGACATTCCGGTCATACCGGAACAATATAAACTACCATGCGGATACGGAAAATTGAGACTGGCAACCTGATGCTCGACGGCGGAGCTATGTTCGGGGTGGTGCCAAAGTCACTCTGGTCAAAGGTATACCCGGCTGATGAAAACAACCTGATCAACCTGAGCATGCGCTGCCTTATGATAGAGGCTGACGGCCGCCTTTTTCTGATCAATGCAGGCCTGGGCGACAAGCTTGACGAGAAGTTCCTGAAGCATTACCACCTGAACGGGGATGACACCCTGGACCGGTCGCTGCATGCCGCCGGATACAAAAAGGATGACATCACCGATGTTGTGTTTACCCACCTCCACTTCGACCATTGCGGGGGCGGCACAGTCTGTGAAAAGGCAGGTGGTGAACTGAGGACCGCCTTCGCCCGTGCAACCTATCATGTAAGCCGGATACAGTGGGAATGGATGCTGAAGCCGAACAGGAGGGAAAGGGTGTCGTTCCTGAAGGAAAACACAGCCCCGCTCGAATCCAGCGGTCAGCTTCACCTTTTCGAGGATGGCTACAGTCCCCTCCCCTCCCTCTCCTTCCGTCTTTACCACGGTCATACCGGCGGCATGGCCGTGCCCTTTATCCGTTACGACGGTTTGACCCTCGTATATATGACCGATTTCATTCCCACCATGGCTCACATTCCGCTTTCCTGGATCTGTGCCTATGACACAAGGCCCCTGCTGTCACTGGACGAGCATGAACGGTTTCTGAACGAAGCGGTGGACAATGATTACATACTTGTTTTCGAGCATGATCTGTATCATGAATGCTGCCGCCTGGAAAGGACCCCCAAGGGCATCAGGGCCTGCAAGGCCTCAACCCTGGAGGAGGTGCTCAAAAGCCATGAAAGCTGAGCCCGGAGTTCTGTAAAAAAGGGCCAGAAGCATAAGAGAAACAGCGATAACGACAATGCTGCATCGGCTACCATGACAAACCTGAGTTTCCGGGTTGCAATACGGCGGGCAATGAGAAGAAATGCCAGCCGCATACCCAGTTCAGCCAAAAAGAAGATGAACAGCCGTATTCCATAGGGA
>JAXDCR010000011.1:0-6749 GCA_034677845.1 Bacteroidales bacterium
CATGGAACCTCCATGTTTAAAAATTATTTTCATGCTTGTTTGTGTTTTCAAAACATGGAGGGTTCATACGTTTATTTTATCATTAAATTATTAATTATAAGCTGGTTAAATAACGTATGCAGCACCCAGATAATCATTCTTATTTGTGTCAGGCATTTGACATGGGTGGTTCATGTGATTACTTTTTAATTAAATTTCAGGCAGTCTGTTAAAGAATGACTTATGGTCCGGCTTCTACATATTAAATGATTTTGTCTTCAAAACCAGATTATTAAGTGCCTTTCCCATTTTGTGTGACGAACAATTCATAAAGGCAGGGCGTGACGATCAGCGTCAGGATTGTGGCGGTGATCAGTCCCCCCACCACTGCCAGTGCCATGGAAGATCTCAGGACGACACTTTCTCCGGTCCCGAATATCAGGGGTATAATGGCAGCAATTGTCGTAAGGCTTGACATTATGACAGGTCTTATTCGCTGCTGTCCCGCGGAGATAATGGCCTTTCTCAGATCCAGGCCATTGCCGGCCAGTTGGTTGATCCTGTCCACCAGAACAATTGAATTGTTAACTGAAATTCCCACCAGCAGAATGATGCCAATCAATGCAATGATATTAATGGCCTTGCCGAGAATGAAGAAGGTGATCAGACTTCCGGCGACGGCCAGGGGCACTGTAAGAATGACGGTCAGCGGGTGTGTCAGCGATTCAAACTGTGCGGCAAGCAGCATGTATATCAGAACGACGGCCAGGATAAATGCGATTTTCAGATTTCCGATGGATTCCATCCTCAGGGCTTCCTCACCGGTTACAATTATCTGATAACCTGAAGGTAATGAGATATCACTCAGGGACTGACGAATGTTTTTAGCCACCTTGTTGACGGGAAGCTTGCTGCTGATCCCGGCAGTCACCTTGCCATAGCGTACCTGGTTGTTTCTCAGCACCTGTTTGGGTGAAACCCTGGTGGTGATCGATGCCAGTTCATCCAGCCTGTAGGTGTTTGTACCTGATGTTATGGTGAGTTCACTCAGGTCTGCCAGGCTTTTTTCAGGGATTTTTAGCGTGATATCATTCATTTCTCCCTCATTTTCAATCTGTCCGGCATTTTGACCCTCCAGCTGGTTCTGCAGCTGGGTGACAATGGTACTGGGACTAATGGAATAGATCCCGGAACGGTACTGGTCAATCATGATATGCACTTCCGGGGGCCCATCGGCAACAGAAGATTCAACGTTGTAGAGCTCTTTCATACCAGCCAGTCTTTGATACACTTCATCCGTGATCAGTTTGATCTGGTCAAAATCAGAGCCCCTCACCTCAACAGCAACAGGTGTCCTTGCCCTTCCGAGGATGGAACCAAGGGCTGTCACCTCCCTGGAATACGTCACTTCCATGCCCTCTACGCTGTCTGTCAGGCTGTTGATCAGGGTGATAAGATCATCGGGCGTTCGGTTGGATTCCTCGCTGAGCCTGATGCGGATCTTTGCCGTATTGTCGCCTTCAAGGGCAGAGCCTTCGCTGATGGAGGTACCGCTTGTTGATCCCGCCACACTGTAAATCATGTCAATGTCCTCACCCAGGTTGTTTGTGAGAATGGATGCAATGCTCCGGGCGGTTGATTCCGTTCGTGACAGTTTGGTGCCTTCCAGCAGTTTGATATTGACTGTCAGATCCTTTGATTTGGTTTTCGGCATGAATTCGCTTCCCATGAAAGGAATCAGCGCGAAAGAACCGGCCACGAAAATGAGGGTGAGGATGATGACAAGGCCTTTTCGTCTGAGAACTTTTTCAAGGAAATTGCCGTAACCCTGAAAGCGCATGGATGTTCTGGCAACAGGAGCCTGCCTGTTGCGGAAGAGCAGGTGATACAGCATGGGTATCAGGAATACGGCCGCCAGCAGGGCAATGATAAGTGAAAAGCCGACAGTCAGCGCTTCATGCTTGTACAGTTCACCTGCCGCACCTTCCAGGAATATGACCGGAAGGAAAACGATGATGATGGCAAGGGTTGACGAAATGATGGCCCCGCCAACCTCCGAAGTCCCTTCAATGGCCGCATCTTTAGCGCTCATTCCGGCATCATGGTGTCTGAGAATGCTCTCCAGAACGACTACTGAATTGGACACCAGCAGTCCCGCCGCCAGAGCAAGTCCCCCCAGTGTCATTATGTTGAGCGACAGGTCACTGAAATACATGATGCTGAAAGAGGCGATGATGGCCACAGGTATGGCTGAAGCGACAATGAGGGTTGTTTCAATCCTCCTTAAAAACAGCAGGAGCACGAAGATCACAAGCACGATTCCCACCAGTCCTGACTTTTCCAGATCGCTGATGGCAGAGGTTATATAACTGCCCTGGTTGCTGACTACGGTCAGTTCGTAGCCCGGCAGGGCTCTGCGCAGGTCATCCAGCGCTGCGTTTATTTCATTGACCGCTTTGATGGTGTTGTACTTTGTCTCTTTGTATATGGACAGTCCGATGCAGCGGACGCCGTTTATCCTGACGACATTCTCAGGGTCTTTGTTGGCAAAGGAAACGGAAGCCACGTCTTTCAGATAGATAGGAGCCCTTTCGACAGTCACTCCCTGTGCCGACGTGGTAACGACAGGCTGGTAACCAAGGATGAGGTTTTCAAAATCAGTGACGCCGGTCAGCATCGATACCCCTTTGACCGTGTACTGAGTGCCCATCTCACTGATGCTGCCCCCGGAAATGCTCCGGTTGAAGTTTGAAATCTGGCTGCTCAGGTTATCAAGTGTAAATCCGAAAGCTTTTAGTTTATATGGGTCGGTCTGGATGAGCACCTGCTTTTCCTCCTGTCCCGAAAGCTCCACTTCAGCCACCCCGTCAAGGCGAACCAGTTCGTTGCGTATATAGTTTTCAGCCACTTTCCGCAATTCGTTCATGTCGGTCATATCCTCGCGCTTCAGTCCCACAATCATCACCGGGTCAAGATCCGGGTCATACTGGCCCATCTGCATGTTGTCAACGCTTTGCGAGTAGGTATTCAAGGCTTTCTGCAGGTTGAGGAATGCCTCATCCATATCTGTGTTCCATTTGTATTCAACGATCATCTGGGCTGACCCTGTTTCCATCACCGTGCTGACCCCGACAACGTTTTCCTGACGGATGGCGGTTGCCTCCATATCTTCGATGAAGTTTTCCTCCATTTCCTCGGGGGGACTTTCAGAAGATTGCAGTTCAATATAAATGCGCGGCGTACTAAGGTCAGGAAATAAGTCGACACCCAGTTTCGTAAAGGATATGATCCCCAGCAGTACAATTCCCAGCACAATCATGACGACGGTAACCGGGTAATTGATCGCAAATTGAGTTAATTTCTTCATTACTTACTTTCCTGTTAAATTTTTGAAATATAATAAGTTAGCGGACAATATTAATTTTCGATCCGTTACGTAAGGTTTCATATCCGCTGATGATCAGCTGGTTATTGACTTCCAGTCCGCTTACCACTTCAACGCTGTCAACTGATTCAATGCCAAGCGTTATCCTTCTTTCCCTTGCTGATGATTCGTTGACCGTAAATACTGTTTTGCCCATGGTTCCGGAAAGTATTATGTCCTTGGGTATCACAATAACGCTGTCTTTCTGGTTGACGATGATGTCAGCCTTCACGAACATCCCATGTCGAAGTTTGAGGTCCGGGTTGCTGATCAGCAGGTTGCCCTTGAACGTCCTGGTTTCAGAGCTTACCATGGGTGAAAGGTCGCTTACCGTGCCTTTCAGGGTGTCGTCAGGCAGGGTGTAGCTTGTGATCAGCACCGGTTGTCCCACTTTTACCGTGGACAGGTTCTTTTCCGGCAGGTTGATCTCCATGTACATCTGGGAATAGTCCATGATGGTAACCATCTGCTGGCCCGATGCAACCCTTGTGTTCTGGGTGTAAAACGGAAGGTCTACGATCACTCCGTTAAACGGGTCAGTGACATTCATCTTTTCAAGGTTAAGAAGAGCAGTTTCATAACTGTACTTAGCGTTTGCCAGCGAAACCTCGGCATCGGTCAGTTCACGCTGTGTCACACCGCCCAGTTCAAACAGGCTTTTCTGTTTGTCATATTGCTGCTGGGCAATATCAAGGTTGAGCTTCTTGGCATCGATGGCTATGTTGTTTTCATATTCCCTGTCCTGAATGCGTATGATGACCTGTCCCTGGGTGACACGGTCTCCCAGCTTAAAGGTCCTGCCCGTGGCGGGATTTGTCCTCAGCTGATATTCGCCGGCCATCTGGGAGTTCAGGGTAGCCTGCTTCATGGCATATACCGTACCCGATGTGTTAATGTATTCGCGTATGGTTCTCGGCTTGATATCCATAACCGTTACCGGGGTTGACAGGGTGGTGTCAACGTTAGAGGTCTGGCTGCTGCAGCCGATGATGATCCCGATGGTAACAACAAACAATAAGATTCGAATTGATTTCATGTCTATTAATTTTCAATGTTAGTATTATATAATTCAGTAGGTATGATAGGCTTGTCGTTTTCAAAGTCATAAAGGCTCTGGATCTTCATGTTGAGCAGTTCAATCTTGTAATTGATAAGTGCCTGTGAATAAGCAAGTTTTTTTTGTGAAAGCTGCGTCTGGTACTGGTTCAGGTCCATACCGGTCAGGTCACCCGACTCATACCGTTTCAGGTTAATGTCGTAGGTCAGCTGGGCGTTTGTCTCACTTTGCCTGGCTATGTCAATCTGGATGGCATTGTTTTGCAGGTTCCTGTATACCTGTCTGATGTCAATGATGATCTGCTGTTTCTGCTGGTCAAGGCTTACCTGGCTCGACTCAATGGTAGCTTCCGAAGCGGCAATGCGTGCCTTCCTTTCACCCCAGTCGATCAGGGGAATGTTAAATGAGACGCTTACCTGAGGATTTCTCGTCGTATTGTCGAAGATCTGGTCAAGGTATTCGTTGTCGCCGACAATGCCGACGGAAGCGTTGACAGAACCCTTGAATTCATTCTGAGCCTTGGTCCTTATCAGCGAGAACTGGTTGTTTTCAATGGTGATTTCTCTTTGCCGTATCTCCATCCGGTTGGTAAGTCCGTTTTCAATTGCCTTTTCCAGGTCTATTTCGATCGGATTGGCTTCCACATTGGCCACGATCACAATATCTTCATACAGGTCCATTCCCAGGTACATTTTCAGGTTGTCCTTGGCGTTCTCATAGGAAACCTGGGAAGACTGAACGGAGGATTTGGAAGAGGCGAGGTTCAGTTCGGCCTGGTAGAGTTCGTCCTTTGATGCCAGTCCCGCATCAACTTTGTTCTTTATTATGTTGTAGCTGTTCTGCGTGTTCTTGAGCTCATCCTCAGCGATTGAGAGGTTCATCTGTGCCATGTAGACATTGTAAAAATACTGGCTCACATTCTTCTCCAGGTTCAGCCGCTGCATGGCATAGCTGATCTTGGCGTTTTCAAGCGAAAGTTCCAGTTGTTGCAGCTGCATGCGCTGGGTGTTGTAAGTGAACAACGGCTGGTTGATGCTAAGGTACAGGTTGTTTGTAAAAGCTTTGTTCTCAGACCCCATGCCCGATGTGGAGGAGCTTTGCTGCCACCCGAACCGGTTGTTGAGTGAAATGGTTCCGTCAGTAATCAGTATGGGTTGCGAAATGGTAAGGGTTCCGTTTGAGGAAAGAGATTCGTTTGTATACCATTCTGATGTGCGGGTGTCGAACTGACGCGAATTTGAATAGCTGATCGGATTCACCGTCAGCCCAAATTTGGTTTTCAGGGCAGCCCGCTGGGCTTCCAGATTTTTCTGGTTGGTCTCCAGGTTAAGCAGGGAGGTCTTGATGGAGGGGCTGGACGTCTCAGCGATCTCCAATGCCCTCTCGAGGGTCAGCGCAGTCTGGGCACGGAGTATGGAGGGGACTGAAAACAGTATGAAGAAAACAAGTACTGTTTTAATGCCTGAGGTTAATCTTGTGTTTTTCATGATCTATTAAAATTGATTGTTGTGAATTACAGCTTAACTAATTTGATTGCGTCTGCATATACCGTGCTCTGGTCAGACTTATTGGAAAGCGTCACCACGGCGCTGTCAGAGGAGAAATAATATGTGCCAAGCAGCACCCAGCCTTCCTCCGTATTTCCCAATCCAAGCCTTTGTTCGGTTTCTCCTTCATCGTGCTTTATGGTGAAGATGTAATAATTGTTTTGAGCTTCACCATAACCACCTGGCCTCATGTCGCCAGCAGGTGCTCCTCCGCCCGGAGGGCCTCCGCCACCGGGCATAACGCCGCCCGGAGGGCCTCCGCCGGGCATGCCGCCTCCGCTGGGCATGCCGCCTCCGCCGGAAGCGGTGCGATTTCCGCTCCCTCCGCGGCTCATGAATCCACCTCTGATCATGGGAGCCTGATAGTAATGATAATAAAGGTCATAGTAGCCTGCAGAAGGCACCTGTGCCTTCCAGGTGGCCACCTGGCTTCCGTCACCGGATTTTACATAATAGGCTGACCGGATATAGGCACCGTAAAAATCGGAGTTGGTGGTCGCCGTCCACACTGTCGGTGGCCTGAACTGATTGACGCCGTAATATTTCTGGGAGCTCTCTTCTTCCCTTACGATCAGTTTGCGAAGCAGGTTGGTTGTCGTCTGCCTGGTGATTGAAAAACCAGGGTCCTCGTTATCGACAATTACCTCATTGGGTCCGGTCAGGCTTACCGGAACGTCAGATACGGTTTCACCTTCAAAGGGAACTGCCTTTTTATCTTCCGGAATGTTGCTGAAATAAAAGG
>JAXDCR010000012.1:0-7549 GCA_034677845.1 Bacteroidales bacterium
GATATGTCAGGGGATGAAATGACACAAAAAATATCGGACAAGATATGCTCATCGGGTTTTTTCAGGAAAAGTGAAAATCTTGTCAGCTACGATGAGATTGATCCGGTACTCAGAAAAAACAAGGTCAAAGCGGTTATTGTCTTTGAGAAAGATTTCGGCCGGAAACTGATCAGAGAAGGCAAGGCAGCCCTCCACATCATTGCTGACGGTTCGGAACCCAATATGGCCACTTTAACGACCAATCATATCACCGCCATTGTGAATGATTTCAACAGGGAACTGTCACAGGCATCATCATCCGCCGTCACGATGCTGGTCAACCCTGAAGTGCGGATGTTTTACAATCCGGCTCTTCAGGGGCAGTTCATGTTCGTGCCGGGAGTCATAACCCTGATCATGATCCTTATCTGTGCATTGATGACTTCCATCACCATCACCAGGGAAAAAGAATTCGGCACCATGGAAGCACTTCTCGTATCACCGTTAAGACCGATACAGATACTGCTGGGAAAGGTAATCCCTTACTTTATCCTTTCTTTTGCCGACGTGATCTTTATTCTGCTGCTTTCATGGTTGGTGTTTGACCTGCCGGTGAGGGGCAGCCTGATTCTGCTGCTGGCCGAATCGATGCTTTATATTCTCATGAGCCTTTCACTGGGCATCCTGATCTCCACCGTATCGAAAACCATGCAACAGGCAATTTTTATTTCATTTGTCGGAATGATGCTCCCGACGATTTTGCTGTCAGGGTTCATATTCCCTCTTGAAAACATGCCAAAAGGATATGAAGAATTCAGCGCCATTTTGCCACCCAGGTACTTCATTGTCATCCTGAAAAATATCATGATCAAGGGGACGGGATTCATGTATATCTGGAAAGAAACGCTTGTACTGATCTTATTCACCCTTGCATTTATCGGTCTGGCCGTGAAAAGCTTCAAAATAAGACTGCAATAAAAACAGAAGCAAAGCGATGAGGACAATATTTTACCTGCTCAGAAAAGAATTTCTCCAGATCTTCCGGGACAAGTTTATCGGAAGGGCGGTCTTTGGCGTTCCTATCGTGCAGATGCTGCTGCTGGTCCCTGCCGTGACATTCGAAATAAAGAACGTCAGGCTTTGCGTGATTGACAGGGACCTGACAACCGAATCAAGGGGACTTGTCAGCCAGCTGGAAGGATCTACTTTCTTTAAGGTTCGGTTTTCGACTTTCTCCGAGCAGCAGGCCAATGATCTTTTGCACAGGAATAAATGCGATGCCATTTTGCAGATAGCCTCCGGTTTCGGCAAGGAAATCGGGAAAGGAAATCCGGGAAGCATAATGGTCTCGGTGAACGCCATCAATGCCATGAATGCACAGCTGGCATGGGCCTATCTGTCCGGCATCATCCGCGACTTCAACATGAATATTGTCTCCGAAAACATGGACGACCGTCATTCCGGGTCTGTACCCCAGGTTCTGGTCACCACCAGGTACTGGTACAATGAAATGCTTAATTACAAATATTACATGCTGCCCGGGGTTCTCGGGATACTTGTGCTGGCAATAGGATTCATACTTGCGGGACTCAACCTGGTAAAAGAGAAGGAAAGCGGCACCATTGAACAGATGAACGTCACCCCGGTAAAAAAATACCAGTTCATCATTGCCAAGATGGTGCCTTTTCTGATAATCGGTCTGGCTGATCTGGCAATGGGACTGATCATAGGAAAACTGACCTTTGACATACCGTTTGAAGGCAGTGTCGCGCTCCTTTTCCTCTGCTCCGTCATCTTCATGGTGGCGGCTCTTGGCCTGGCCCTGTTCATCTCGACTTTTTCAAGCACGCAGCAACAGTTCATGTTCACTGCCTTTTTCTTTATCATCATTTTCGTGCTGATGAGCGGTATTTTTACCCCTCTGGAAAGCATGCCCGTGTGGGCCCAGAGGTTTGACCTGATCAATCCCACCGCCTATGTGATGCGTATCAACAGGATGATTATGCTGAAAGGTTCGACTTTCAAGGACATTAGCAGGGATATCTGTGCTCTGACGCTTATCGCAATTGCATTCACAACCCTCGCCGTCAACCGGTACAGGAAGACGGCATGATCTCCGAAAAAGACCGTACTGCCGAATGTGTATGGCGAACCGGTCTGGGGAAGGCAGTGACAATCAGTGTTGATGACTTGTATTTTTGCGCTTTTCCAGGTAATGCCTTGAATCGCCCCATTTGCCGTATTCTATTGTCATGCCGGCAGCTTTGACAAGAGCTTCAATGTTTTTAACAGCATCTTCCGCACTTTCATCCGTTCCGGGCTTGTTCCGGTACAGCAGATAGCTGTCTCTGTATTTCCCCGGTGTAATATTGGGCATCAGCACGTTCGCCCCCGCCTGCAGTATCTTTTCCCTGCCTCCTTTCCGGATGGCCTGTACGGCTGTTGCTGAAACTATATTGATGTCTTTCATCATGATCCGAAGGACTGCCACCATTTTCATGGTCAGCTCAAAACGCTGTTCCACCGGCAGCAGGAGCGACTCATGGACCGCAAGGGGAGTATCGTTGTGCACCACATAGGGCCCCATGCCACACATATCGATGTCGAAAGATTTCATGAACAACAGGTCATCGGCCAATTCCTCGGCGGTCTGGAAAGGCAGCCCGATCATCACTCCGGTACCCGTCTGGTAACCTGTTTCCTGCAGGTCGTGCAGACACCGCACACGACTGTCCCAACGGTGCCTTGTATCATCCGGGTGCAGCCTGCCGTATAGCCCCTTGCCGGAGGTTTCGATGCGCAGCAGGTAACGGTGCGCACCGGCTTCAAACCATTCCTGATACACTTCCCTGCTTTGTTCACCGCACGAAAGCGTTATTCCCAGGCTGCCATCGCCGATCTTTTTTATCTGCCTCAGCAGGCGGCTGATCCTTCTGGTGAAAGAATCGCTTTGAATCTCACCGGACTGCAGCGCAATGGAACCGAAACCATTGTCAAAGGCAAAACGGGCTGCCTTCAGAACCTCATCGTCAGGGATATTATAACGCCTGATCTGCCTGTTATCTTTCCTGATGCCGCAATAATAGCAGTTCTTCTCACAAATATTCGACAGCTCGATCAATCCGCGGAGGTGCACCTTGTCACCAACATACTGTCTCCTGACGGAGGCTGCCTTTTCGTACAAAGCGGAAGCCTCATTCCGGGGCAGATTTAAAAGCAAAACAATGTCTTCCCTTGTTAAACTGTCCTGGTTCAGCAAAGTCCGGATTTCCATGGCTGCCGGTTATAGGTATGCAGAAGGGTCATGCATGTTTCCGGCGAAAGGAGCGACAGCCCTGCTGTAAATGCCCTGCACGTAAGCGATGGCCATTCCGTAATTGGTGACCGGGATGCCTGCCTCCACCGCAGGCCTGAGACGGTTGATAAGCTGCCTGCGCGTCAGCACGCAGCCGCCGCACTGTATCACAAGCGCATATTCACTGATCGGCCGCGGGGGGTTGTCCAGACCACTGACAACGTCAAAAATCAGCTTCCTGCCGGTGAATGCATTGATCCACCTCGGTATTTTCACCCTGCCTATGTCATCACAGCTTACCTGATGGGTGCAGCTTTCCAGCATCAGTACCCTGTCATTGTCCTTCAGGGAGGATATGGCCGGCGTTCCTCTCAGATAATTGTCAAAATCACCCTTGAACCTTGCCATCAGAATGCTGAAGCTTGTCAGCGGTATATCCCCCGGTATGGAAGCATTGGCTTTAAGGAATACCTGGCTGTCCGTTACGGCCAGTGCGGGCCTTATGCCCGTGCGCCGCAGAAAGCCGTCAACTTCCCGTTCCTTTAATACGACCGCCACGCAGTCACTGTCAAGGCAGTCTCTTATGGCCTGCACCTGAGGCAATATGATCCGCCCTTCGGGCGCTTCTATGTCAATGGGAGTGATAAGCAGCACGACATCACCCTCGTTTACGAGTCCCCCCAGAATGCTGGTCCGCCGGTAAACGCTTTCGGGAATGTGCTTTTTCATAAGCCTGAAAATCTCTTCACGGTTAACGGGATGCAAGGCAGAGAATTCAAGCACATCAGTCCGGTATGCCGAGGTTAATTTTTGCTGAAAGTCAGGGGCGAGGGGAATGATATCCGATTTATTGTGCACAAAAAAGAAAGGTATATCGTGCTTATTGAAATCACGGATCAGGTCAAGCTCGAAATCCGACAGCTGGTTGCCGGTCACCACCAGAAGGGCGACGTCAATGGTCTGAAGAACCTGCTTCGTCTTGTTCACACGCTTTTCACCAAGGTCACCGGCATCGTCTATACCCGCTGTATCGATGACAACCGAAGGACCGATTCCCTTGATTTCGATGCTTTTCCGGACAGGATCGGTGGTAGTACCGGCCTGTTCATTTACAATTGCTATGTCCTGCTGCGCAATAATGTTGATCAGCGAGCTTTTGCCATTGTTTCGCCTTCCGAAAATCCCGATGTGGGGCTTGAACTCTTTTCCCATGTCATTCGCTTATCAGGTCGTTGATACTAAAACCTTCTTTGAGAAGGCGGGGGGCACTGAGCACGGAGTTCAGCCTGGCAGGGTCCATGATGCCAAGACGCTCATTGGCACTGAAGATGTCGATGCCTTCATCCCTCATTACCCTGGCCAGTTCAGCAGCGCGGTTATATCCGACGTAGGGGATGAGTGCGGTGGTGACTGAGGGACTCCTGAGCAGGCTTTGAAGCGATGATTCGCGGTTCAGTTCCATTCCGCCCACGAGGTTTTTTTGCATGCTCTCATCCGCGCCGGCAAGCAGCTTCAGGCTTTCAATCATGGCATTCCCGATGACGGGAAGGTAGGGGTTCAGGTCAAGGCAACCCTGTGCACACAGGTTGCTGATAAGCACATCATTGGCAAACACTTTCTGCGTTGAGCTTATTACGAATTCGGTTATGACGGGATTAACCTTCCCGGGCATGATGGAGCTGCCTACCTGTTTTTGCGGTATCCTCAGCAATCCGTTGTTTATGTCAGACGCCAGCAGCCTGAGGTCATTGGCTATTTTTTCGAGATTGACGGCATGTGCCTTAAGGATGGCATGCACCTCGACAAGCGTATCGAGATTGCTGGTCACATCGCTCAGATTCTCACCCCTTGTTACGGGGAGACCCGTTATGCGCTGCAGGCACTGTGTCACTTCCATGATGAAAAACCGCGGAACGGATAGGCCTGTTCCGGCGGCACCACCGCCAAGGTTTAACTGCCTGATCCTTTCCCTGCACTTTGAGATCCTCCACCAGTCCCTGCTCAGGGCATCACTGTAAGTGCTGAACAGGCGTCCGAATGAGGAGGGAACGGCTTCCTGCATCTGGGTGTATGCAATCCTCAGCGCATCGCGGTATGCCGCCTCCCTGCCTTCAAACTCAAGCCTCAGCCGGTTAATGCATCCTTCCAGGTGATCCAGCAGGAACATAACGGCCACTTTTAGCGCAGAAGGTATCACGTCGTTGGTGGACTGAAACACATTGGCATGCTCAATCGGATCAACGAAGGCATATTCCCCCGGTTGCCTGCCCATTTTCAGCAGGGTAACGTTGGCAATTATCTCATTGATGTTCATGTTTATGCTTGTTCCGGCCCCCCCCTGTATGGCAGGAACTATAAAATGTTCAAAATATCTCCCTTCCGCCACTTCGGCAGCACTCCGCTCAAGGGCAAGAACGGTGTCGTAATCGATGAGCTTAACGGGGACTTTTCGACAGGTTGATTCAATTGCCCTGAAGAAGGACTGATAGGTCTGATAATAGGCCTGCTTGACAACTCCGGCAGCCTTGTACCATTCAATATGGAAAGGCATGTTGTTGGGAAAGTTTTCTTTTGCTCTCAGTGAATGAATTCCGTACAAAGCCCCTGCCGGAATCTTCTTCTCACCAATGATGTCTTTTTCAGTTCTCATACAGCCCTCAGGTGAATGATCCTCAGAAATACAAATCCCTTCTGCCCTGCTTCATCTGCTCTATTTTCCGGAGTACCTCACGCATCTGACCTTTATTGTTCAGGGCTTCCACGTTTTTCTGCACCACATCCCATCCTTTGCGTCTGGTCTCTTCCGGTGCATAATCCAGCAGATATTCGGCCAGCGTGAGGATCGCGTTTGGCGTGCAGAATCTTTTTATGAAGCCGGGAACGGAAAACTCCATGAAATGTTCGCCCGTACGGCCCAAACGGTAACAGGCCGTACAAAAGGAAGGTATATAGTCGTTCTCAAGCAGTTCATCAATCACTTCATTCAGGGAACGGTCATCATTGATCCTGAATTGTTCCTTTTTAAGATCCTGAACCTGCGGTGAGGCGGTATACGCCCCGATCTCGATTTTTGTTCCCGCATCTATCTGTGACACCCCGTACCGAAGCACCTCAGTGCGTATGTGAGCCGGTTCGCGCGCCGTAAGGATCATTCCCGTGTAAGGCACAGCCAGTCTGAGGATGGCCACCAGACGGGTGAATTCCTCATCACTGACCCTGTACTGGAAGTTTTGTTCTGAGGCAGAGGTTTGCTGCAACCTGGGAAATGATATGGTATGCGGTCCCACGTTGAAACATGCTTCAAAATGATTGACATGGCGCACCAGGCCCATGACCTCGAAACGCCAGTCATACAGTCCGAACAGCGCGCCGATTCCCACATCGTCGATGCCTGCTTCAAAGGCTCTGTCGAGAGAGGTCAGCCTGTAATTGAAATCCGCCTTTCTTCCACGCGGGTGGTAGGTCTTGTATATACCGGGATGATAGGTTTCCTGGAATATCTGATAGGTACCTATGCCCGATTCCCTGACGGTCCTGAAACCTTCAACCTCCATGGGGGCTGCATTGATATTCACCCTCCGGATCTCCCCGTTTTTATGCTTTACGCTGTATACAGACCTTACCACATCTGCAATATAACCGGCATTGTAAAGCGGATGTTCGCCGAACACAAGGATCAGGCGTTTCTGTCCCGCATCCTCCAATGACTGCACCTCCTGAATCAGCTCAGCCGGAGTCAGCGTCTTTCTGACTGCATCCTTGTTTGAGGCCCGGAAACCGCAGTAACGGCAATCGTTACTGCATCTGTTCCCCACATATAGCGGAGCAAAAAGAACAATCCGGTTGCCGTACACAATTTTTTTAAGACGCGATGCCCCCTCGCGTATCATGTCAATGGATTCCGGATCAGCAGCATTAATTAGAACTGCTGTTTCACGAAGGCTCAGCCGGTTCCTTGCAAGAGACTTTTCAATGACATCCCGGACCTGTCCCCTTGTTGAAGGAGTCGAATCAAGGATCTCCCTGATCTCCTCCGGATCGATGAAAGGCCGGTCCGGCTCGTCAGGAATGCGGCAAACTTCGGGACTGAATTTCATGTTTATAATTTATTTAATCCATCAAACGGACAAGCCGTCCGGGTATCTTTGCTGTAAAGCAGGCACCAGGCCACGCGATTTTCATAAAGCCGCCCTGCCTGTCAGGATACATGGTACGACAGGCTAATCCATTATCTGGCTTTGCCCAGCAGACGCCTGACTTCAGGCAGCAGCTCGG
>JAXDCR010000013.1:0-2678 GCA_034677845.1 Bacteroidales bacterium
TTTCTCTCATTCCCGCCATTTACCTGAAAGATTTTCAGGATGTGCAGGCAGAGGGACAGATAAAGCTGGACGGAAAGGTGGCGGGGACATACAGCGAGAAAACCATGCCCAGCGTTTCACTTGCCCTGTTTGTTGACGATGGCATGTTCCGCTATCCTGAACTGCCCCGGGCCGCAGAAAATATTTCCATTGACTTGAATTTTTTCTTTGACGGTATGCAGCCCGACAATTCAACTGTGGACATAAACTCATTCCATGCCGACATCGGGTCGAATCCGGTAGACCTGAACCTGAATATAAAAACCCCGCTCAGCGACATGTTCGTCAACGGCCGCTTGAGCATGAATGTTGATCTTGGCACCCTGGCTGATGTCATACCGCTTGACAGCACCACGCTTACCGGAAAAATCGGTGCCTCCTTTGATTATATGGGTTACGTATCTCAGATTGAAAAGCGGCAGTATGAAAACTTCAAGGCTGACGGCGTGATGGAGGTGAGTAACCTGCGTTATGAAAGTGCAGCGCTTCCATTGCCAGTAAAAATCAACGGAGCGTTGATACAGCTTTCACCCCGCTACCTTGATGTCCGGTCCTTTGAGGGACTGGTTGGCAGAAGTGATTTTACATTCTCAGGCAGGCTTGAGAACTTCATTCCTTATCTTTTTAAGGACGGTACCGTCAGGGGAGATTTCATCCTGACTTCAGGTGAGATGAATGTCAGTGAATTCATGGCAGGCGCAGCGGAGCCGGAAGCTGACAATGACAGTACATCGCTGTCAGTTATCAAGATACCGGATGATCTGGACCTTAAGCTTGTCACAAGAATAGACAGACTTATTTATGACCAGCTGCGGATCGAAAACATGATAGGAACAATTGCCGTAAAAGACAGTAAGGCTATTCTGGAAAGTCTGAGGATGAACATGCTGGATGGCAGCCTGCAACTTTCGGGCGAATATAACACACGTGATGTGCACAATCCGGTTGTTGATCTGAAACTCGATGCAAAACTGCTGGACATTTCTCAGGCATTCGGTGCTTTCCATGTTCTACGGAAGTATGCCCCCATTGCCCAGAAGGCAGCGGGCAGGATATCTCTGGGCATGACGTTCAACAGCTACCTTCACGAGAACATGGTGCCAGTGCTGACAAGCATTGTAGGGAGCGGAGATCTGTATGCCGAGGTAATGGGATTAAAAAACTCGACAACCTTCAGTGCAATAGGCAGCGCGTTAAACACAAGTGTTTTTGAAAACCTGACCATGAACGATGTCGGAATCGGTTTTGAAATTAGAAATGGCCGGTTACTTGTCAGTCCGTTTGAAGTCAAGGCGGGCAAGGTCACCCTGCTTATCGGGGGAGACCAGGGGCTTGATGAAAGCATGAACTTTATAATCGGCATTTCCGTTCCTCGCACCGAACTGGGTGAATCAGCCAACGATGCCATCGAAAATCTGGTTGGCAAGGCTTCTCTGGCAGGCATAAAAATAGATCCGTCCGAAAATCTGAATGTAAGTGTCCAGGTAGGAGGTACTTTCAGGAATCCTTCAATAAGCCTTAACCTGAAGGAAAATTCCAGGCAGGCGGTACAGCAGATAAAACAACAGGCCATACAGGAAGTCAGGGAACAGATTGACACGAAAAAGGAGGAAGCAAGGGCTGCTGCGCAGGCTGAAGTGGACAAGATCATGGCTGCGGCAGAGAGAGAAGCGGAGCTTGTCAGACAGAATGCGGCCAGGGCGGCCGATGCCATCCGACTGCAGGCCAATTCAAATGCTGAAAAACTGGTAAGCCAGGCAAAGGACCCGCTTTCCAGAAAGCTTGCCGAAGAAGGTGCAAAAAAATTACGGCAGGAAGGAGAAGAGGCTGCCCGGAAACTGACAGATGAATCTGAAGAAAAGGCAAATGCCCTCATCCGCGAGGCACAGGCACAGGCAGACAAGCTCCTTCAATAAGACAGGGAAAAGTGTCTATTTTTCATCCTGATGTTTCCCGGTCACCATCCCCTGGAGGTCATCGAATTCAACCGACGTATAATCTGATATTTCCTCGATGCTGTCGTCATCCGTGAAGTTTTCAGGGGCAGTGGGTTTCAAATTGTTTACCTGCTGCAGCACCTCGCTGAACTCCCTTGAAAACTTTTCGAAATCTTCCTGGTAAAGGAATATCTTGTGTTTTTCATAATAAAAGCGTCCATCTTTGTTATAACGCTTTTTACTTTCTGTGATGGTCAGAAAAAAATCGTTCTTCCTAGTCGATTTGACGTCTAAAAAGTAAGTTCTCTTTCCTGCTCTTATCGCCTTGGAGATCAATCCTGGCTGTTCGGGCTCTTCAATTGATTCTTTTTTTGTGGTTTTGTCATCCATTATCAGGTGGTATGGGTTAGTATTGAATATATCTGTGCCAATGAGTCATTACACCTGTTGTATGTAATATGAATAAAGCATCTCCCCTGCCATATTGTTCCAGCAGGTTTTGCGACTACCGGACAAGTTGCACAAAGCTGTTACCGGTTCTTAATCATTTTTAATCCGAATGAGCGAATAAATATAATCATTAGTGTCCACTTAAATGAAGTTGATTTTCAACTGCATATATTTTAGTTCTTTGACATCTTTGTAATCTTGATTTGTAAGTAGCTCTTTTAGAGGCGTTTTATCAAAGAGTGATATGCTCAG
>JAXDCR010000014.1:0-8121 GCA_034677845.1 Bacteroidales bacterium
TCCTGCAGGTCTGTGCTGATCAGGGCATTGCGAAGACTGTCTGAGGAGATGAAAAGAAGGCTCTGGAAAAGGAAGTTGACATCCAGCTCATAGGCAGCTTTTTCGAGAAGGTTTTCAATATCGGCAAGGGTGAATTTCCTGCTGTCAAGGGCTTGCATCAGATAATCCACCACGGACCGGTTGTCGGGAAAAGCCTGAAGGCTCTCCTTCATGGTTTCCAGCAGCGGAACCAGATCTCCGGCGGCATAGGACTGCAACAATTCAATAAAAGCAAGCGGATCGCGTTCCAGGGCAGCGATCCGGTACAACGCCTCACGGAGTTCTTCCGAAGTATAATTGGCAGAATCTGCCTGAGCAAGCAGATAAGAGACCAGCCCTTCTGATGTGTAGATTCTGTTTTCTCCGGGATCCAACTCTTTCAGCGCCCTCCTCAGGCTGTCACCCGAGAAACGTTCAAGTTCATTCATAAAGAATTCGAGGTCCTTCTGAGCCAGGAAACGCGTAATGAGCTGATCGATCTCCTGTTCGGTAAATCCGTTTTCTTCAGCGTATGCGTTCAGATGGTCGTATAATTCCCATGTCGAATTGAATTCCTCATTCTGAAGCGCGGGAGACTGCAGGTAGGCTGAAAGGTTACCTGTGGCAAGGGAGGCAATGCCCTGATAGCGTCCGGTATCAGACTGGACCGCCTTTTCAACGGCCTGAACTGCGACCGGTTCTTCTTCGGCCGGTGTATAGACCACCACAATGTCGAGGGAATTGCTGTTGCCCTCAGCATCTGTGGCGGTAACATGCAACAGGTTCCTGCCCGGCAGAGGGGTCAGCATGTAAAGGAATCTTCTCTGGCTGATGTCAAAGCTTTCGGTCCTGAGCAATTCGTCGTCAAGGCTCAGTTCCAGTTTCAGCCTTGTGTTTCTGTCAAGCTCCAGTTGAATTGCGATGGCTTCGCCGCTTGTCACGTCATAAAACCGGGTTGAGGTTTCCAGCCTTGGGGGTTTGGCCTGTATCTTTTCACCGGGTGAGGCTTCCGCTGTTTCCGTTCTTGGCTCAGGCAGAAGGGTGGTGCTGTGTGTGATGGTGGTGGACTGGCTGTTGGCCGGAATGGTAATATTCTCCGATGAGGTTTTAATGCCTTCGCCTGAGATCTGAAGTTCGAAATCGCCGGCAGTGGCATCCAGCTCAAAGGTGCCGTCTGCATTCAGCACAGTCTGGTCAACTATCTTTTTATCGGTGCTGCTGATCAGCCTGGCGTTATACTGTGAGTAGTCCGCCCTGATTTCACCTTCCTGTCTGGCAAGTCCCTTAAGGATGAACTTCCGCGGATGCAGGGAGGTAAACACTTCCATCCTGTAAATGTCTGCCAGACCCTTTGAATCTCCCTCATCATACCTGGCGGCATATGCAAAAGATCCGTCACGCAGGGGGAAGAAAAAAAGGTCATCGTTTGTGGTGTTGAGCGGATACCCTGCGTTTATCGGTATAGCCCATTGACCGTTGTCAAGCCTTGTGGAGTAAAAAATGTCGTAACCCCCCATGTTGTAATGTCCCATTGAACTGAAATACAAGGTATTGCCGTCATCGGTAATAAAAGGAGTGTCTTCATTGTACCTCGAGTTAATTACCGGTCCCAGATTGACGGCCGGCCCCCAGTCACCCCCTGTCTTCCTTTCAGACTTGTAAATGTCAAGTCCCCCGTACCCGCCCCTGCGGTTACTTGTGAAATACAGGGTTTTGCCGTCCCTGGAAAGAGAGGCATGAGACTCCCAGTATTTGGTGTTAATGTTGTCGTTAAGTTTTTCGATGCGCGTCCATTGCCCGTTAATGAGTCTGCTTACATATATGTTGCCATCGAAATCATCACGTCTGTATAGGTACAGTTCATCTCCCGAATAGGAGATCCCGGTGGTGTATGTATTGCCATCGACACCAAGATAAGGGGTCAGGTTCACCGGTGTGCTCCAGCTGCCATTCTCCTTCCTGCTGTAGAAGACTGCATCGTAGAACTGCAGTCTTCTGGTGAAGGCAATCGCCGTCTCATCACCCGAAACGACAGGGTTGAGTTCTTCAAAGGGCTCATTTATCAGTTCCCCTAGGTTGACAGACGTGAAGAACATCGGATTCCTGATCTGTGACATGGCCACCTTGCATGCACTTATCTGCAGATCAACAAGCTCGGTGTCATACACTGTCGGATCGAGAACACTTTTAAACTGTTCGTAGGTTGCCACAGCCTCTTCCAGGCGGTTATTGACCCGTAAGGCATGGCCAAGGTAATACAGGGCTTCCATGGGAGCCATCCTTTCCCTGTAATTGTTTGTCCTGTATGTGACACTGGTGCCCTTGACAGCTTTTTCGAGGTAAGCTATGGATTTCCCTGCCTGGTAAGGGTCATTCAGATAACAAATGCCGATTTTGTAATTTATGTTGTAATTCTCCGGATCTGTCTGCAGAATCTTCTGGTATAGCGGAAGCGCATCTTTGAATTCCTCGAAAAGAAAGTAAGATTCTGCCTCGATGTATAATTCTCTGATGCTTTCTTCTTGCTGGGCAGTGGCCTGCAACGTGAGCAATGCATAGAATATGATCAGAAGCAGGACTTTATTGCGGTCGTTCATAGGTTGTTTTGAATGAAAACGGGGCATTACAACAAATTTAATAATTTAATGCAATTTATGGATCGTTATCAGGGTCTTATCCGGCCATATTTTTAAATGCCACCTGAGATTGCTGACAATCAGGTTTTTTCATTGCCTGATTTGCAGGCGGCACTTGCCCTGGTTATCTGACCCGCAGCGGAAGGGATTGCGACCAAGGTGGCGGAAGGAACGTATAATCATATTTATGTCATTGAGGACCCTGTAATCTTTGGCATACATGAGATTGTACTTTTCAGCCAGTTCAGGGGTAATGGAAGCGGATGACAGCGAGTCAACGGGTGTAATGACACCGATCCTGAGGCTTGGCAGACCAGGATGATTCCCTCCTTTTGTCCTGTAATATCCAACCCAGGTGGCTTTGCCTGAAAGGATAAGGAACACGTTTCTCAGGTAACCCGTCGGTTGATGGACAATGAAAAGGGAAAAGGGACTGACAGACAGAAGGATTAAGGAAACCACAATGTCAAGCAGTCTCTTCTTCTTTCTGTTGAGTGAAACCGACAGGGTGTTGAAGTGAAGGACATACAGTTCTCCGGGGGCATGCGCTGAGCTGCTTCCAATGATGGATATGCTCTCCGGGGGGGCTATCTTGAATTCGACATCGGAATTATTAAAGAGCAGCATGGTCTCGATAATCTGCTGCGCGCGCAGATCAGACGAGCAGAAAATGATTTCGTCAACCCGGTTGATCTGTACGATCTCCGTTATGCTGCTTATTTTTCCGATATAAGGGTGGGAATATTCAGTTTCATCCGCACTGACATAGCCTGCCAGTTCATGGTTGACGCGGTGCTGGCGCACGATGGACATTGCCCTGTCACATTCATCTGGCCCGCCGATGATGACAATGCGTTTTTTCTTTCCCGGCATTTCAAGCCTGAAACGGTCATGCCGGATTATACCGAGAAACAGCCGGCTGAGGATCACTGACAGAATGGCCCAGACGGTCCCGGCAAGGATCATCAGTCTGGAGAACCTGAAACTTTCAGGAAGCAGGGCATAAATGACGAGTATTATCAGTGAACCTGTCAGAATACCCTTGATCAGGGAAATCAGCCGGGTAAGCTTTTCATAACCGCCCGCCAGGTAAAGTGAAAGAAGCCAGACGGCAATATAGGCAGGTACAACGACATTCATGTAAACGGGGGGGTACGTGCCGCCGATTCCGAAAATATGATTTTCCCATACCGGCAGGAACAGTCTGTATCCGGAATAGATCAGGACAGCATCCAGCAGCGGATTGATAATGCTTAGCAGAGCATTCATCAGGATGGTCAGGGAAGCCCTGAAATAAATTGCCGGACGGATCAGCATGGTGTAAAGAAAAGCCGTCCGCTTGGAAAAGTGTTTGCTGGCAAAGAGGATCATGGCCTTGTAAAAGAGGATCACATAGTTCATGCTGCTCTTTCTGGTGCTTTCACCTTTGTAATGTATAATGGTGGTCAGGGGGAAGTAATAGTTCCTGTAGCCATTCATTTTCATCCTGTATGAGAGGTCAATGTCCTCCCCGTACATAAAAAACCGTTCGTCAAGCAGGCCGGTCTTTTCCAGGGCACTTTTCCTGATGAACATAAATGCCCCTGCAATGACATCAGCCTCGTGTATGGAATCCCTGTCGAGGTGTCCAAGGTGGTACCTTCCAAAGATCCTTGACTTTGGGAAGAGCGAAGAAAGCCCGAAAATTTTGTAAAACGCCACCGCCGGCGTTGGCAGGGCCCGCCTTGACTCCGGAAGAAAGTTGCCCCTGCCGTCGATCATGCGGACACCCAGGCAGCCGGCCTCCGGATGCACCTGCATGAAGCCAAGGCACAAAGCAAGAGTGTCTTCCTGAACCACAGTGTCCGGGTTCAGGAGCAGGATGTAATTTCCTGCCGAGGTGCGGATGCCCTGATTGTTTGCGCGGGCAAAACCCTCGTTGGTTTTGTTTTCAATAAGCCTGACCTGCGGAAATTTTTCCCTTACCATCTGGCAGGATCCATCCACTGAATGGTTATCAACCACGATAACCTCTGTATCCAGGTTGCGGGCCGATCGCATGAGGGCATGAAGGCACTGTTCAAGGAAGTGTTTTACATTGTAATTTACTATGATGACCGATATATCCACTTGGTGCTGTGAGCTTTCCGTACCGATGTTTATACCTGACGGCCGGTTGTTTTCACTTCAGTGCCGGCACGGATCTGGAGCATTCCATCAGTACCATGCGGCAGGCATTTTCATTTCCCATGGTGCATGATTCATGAAAGTACGGGCAGGCTTTATCATTCAGGTCCAGGCGGTAATATGACATGCCAAGGTTAAAATACAGAATATCGCTGCCTTTCGTATTATCAAGGACCTTTAAGAAGTCATCTGCAGCCGCCTGGTAGTTCTTCATTTCATAGTTCAGCATGGCCCGGCTGTGGTATGCAGCTGCATTTGTGCCATTCAGTTCGATCGATTTGGTAAGGTCAGACATGGCTTCCTCCTGCTGCCCGGTGTGCATATAAGCCACGCCGCGGCCAAGGTATGCTTTGTAGGCATCGGTCTTCCCCAAATTTTTCAGAACCCGGTCAAAATCCGCCAGCGCCTTTCCGTAATGCTGCAAATTATTGTTTGCAATTCCCCTGAGGTAATAAAAGCCTGGTTCATCCCTATATTCCCGGATAGCTGCATCGGCATATTTCATCGCTTCTTTATCCTTCCCCATCAGAATACAGATACTGATCCTTTTCTCCATGGCAGCTATGCTTCCCGGGGACATCCGCAGGGCTTCGGACGTTTTTTCAAGGGCCTGGTCAAGCTGACCCGCTGAAATGAACGCATCGGATTCTTCAAGCAGAGATGCCACCCGGCCGACATCCTGTGCCGGCAGGGAAGGACCGGTAATCGCCAGCATGGCCAGCATGGCCAGACAGTAACGTTTGCAAGATTTCACTAAGCTGTGCATTTAAAGGAATGTTAAAGTAATACAAATTGTGGTAAAGTGCGTTGCCTGATCCGGTATGTTATCAACCGCAATGCGCTTTTATTCCAGTCACCCGCATGGACTTCCGGCTGAAAGCATCATCTGACGAGTTTCTTAAAATCGGCAGCCAGAAAGCCATTCGGATTCCGGTCACTGATCATGTGGTAGTCAAAATAATAAAAAGTCGCGTCTGAAGCCCCAATGATGACCTTGTAGCAACGGGCATTCATACCGCCTTTCTCCGGCCCCACCTTATGGAGGAATACAACATCCGGATCCTTCCGGGAGGCAGCCTGCCTGATTTCATCAGGGGTGACAAAGCGAAACGGAAATGGATATATTTTCCTGATTGCCGCTTCCGTACGCATGTCGGGCACCAGTTCGTCGGCCACCAGATAAAGGGTCTTTCCGCTGATCTTTCTGATATTGCTGTTGTAATATTCAAGTACATTGGAGGAGACGATTTCGGGATTTTCACGGATCAGCAGCACGTGTTGCTGGATGAAACGGATCAGAACGCCCAGTTTATACAGGTAGGCATCTTCCTCAACGTTGTGGTAAGAAAGCGGAACCGATGCCATATCCGGCATTTCGGCCAGTCTGAAATAATCCCCGCCCAGTGAAAGGTGTATGAAACGGTAAGCGGCATCCGTTTTGTCATTCTCAAAAGTGACCTTCGAGGGATAAAGAAATGAATAATCCGGGTCGGAACGCTTTTCTTCAAATTCTTTGAAGGTAATAAAATCATAGCCGGTGACACTCCATTCCTGTTGCATAACTTCCCTGATTACCCTGTTGTATTCATTCAGAGGATTGTCTTCCAGAACAACAAGGGTTTTTGTGGTAAAAAAGGAAAGGATTTCTTCTCTGGAAGGTACGGCATGCTGGGCTGAAACGACGCAGCTCATTGCCAGAAGAGAGCATAAAACCGGTATTCTGATCATCTTATCCCTCCTGGGGGCCAGGAAAGTATAAAGGATTTCTTTCATTGAATTTTCGGATATACAAAAACTTGAGTTGTTTTTTTTTCTTCTTCTTCAGGGCTGCATATTCATCATGCAATTCCGGGTCAGACATCAGCAGCACCTCGACACTTTCGACATCATAGTCAAGAATGTTCCCGGTCCTGAAGTCGATCAGATACTGTCTCATTTCAGTGGAGGCGTTTCCCGGGTACTGGTTGTAATAATAAGGGTAATATGAATAATAATTATAGGGTGAGTAATAAGGGTAGTATGGATTGGTATAGTTGCTGTAAGTAGTCTGACTGGCAATGAAATGGCATATATTCCCGATTATGTTGACCCTGAAATAGCCATCGTTCAGGGCTATATACAGTATGCCCCTGTCGGCGTAACCCCACAGTTCCTTTTCGGGGACCTCCTGCACTGTACCCAGGTTATCGAAGTACTGCAGCCTGTCGCTGCCATCGAGCAATTTGCTGAAGAAATCCGGATCGTCATATGCCAGTTTGCTAATCAGTCGCGATTTAGATATGGGATTGTTCTGCCTGACCTGGTCAAAGTTTACGAATATCCCATCCCTGAACCTGAAGTCCGGTGTGTACAATATCTGTTGTGAGGAATCCTGCCTGAGAGCATCAGCATGCGAAATACGTTCAGCACCCTGTGCAACGTAAAGATTTAAAGAAAAAACAGCAACAAGCATGCTGCAGGTATGGATGCATAATTCCCGTTCCCCTTTCATTTTCCTGTTCATGTATTCAGCAGCTGCAAATGTATTTCTATTTTTCCATAAGCCCAAGTGCCTTGCCGTATTTGAAATATAACGAAGGCATTGCATAATAATTACGGAGAATATTTTTTCTGTTAATATTTATTATATTTAGCTGCAGTTATTGCCGGCGGTGGCAGCACCCAGTCCAAGAGAAACCTTGTAACATGAACCCTCTCTATATTTTTCTTGACCGTTTCACAAAAAAACTTGCCCATCAGGCTGACCTGGAAGAAGTCAACAATTCCCTGTTCATCTATGTGTTTAGCATGATTGCTTCCGGGATAACCCTTGTCTTTTGCCTGCTCTCCTTTATCCATGGCGACCGGAGTCTTGGATCCCTGCTGGCAATTGCCTTTATACTGGTGACCGGAAACGCTGTCTATTTCCATTTTACCAAGAAGCGTCGTATCAGCAAGCTCATCCTGACATCGATGATCGTTTTCCTTTACCTTTACCTGTTTTACACGGGCGGAACTTCGGGATCGGGGCCTTTGTGGTTGATCCTTTTTCCCGTGTTCTCAATACCTTTGTTCGGATTAAGCAGAGGAAATATTATCTCTTTTGCATTTTTCATGCTCCTTATAATCCTGTTCTTTTTTCAGCAGAAGATAACCGGCGCCCATATTTATCCGCTTTCGTTTATAATCAGGTTCCTGATTGCCTATTCAGTGGTTCACCTGGCCCTTTATTTAATCGGATATGTCATGCTGTACAACTACCAGGTGCTTGTCAGGCAGATCCTGGAATCCGGGAATGAAATCAGGCAGAAGGATGATTTCC
>JAXDCR010000015.1:0-10305 GCA_034677845.1 Bacteroidales bacterium
GTTTTTCTTTATGACTTCGGCTAAAACATGTAATTGTTGTCAGCTATCAGTTTGTCGGCTATCCGCCTGCGGGCATCCTTCACGTTGACACCGGGAACCTTGCAGAGGGTCTCGGTGGCTTTTACAAGCAACGGCACCTGTTCCTGTGACGGCAGAGAATGGAACACGTCGCTGGCAGCCTTGCGTATCCGGGCAGCGGCATCGTAAACATACACATCCGCGATGTCACGGTAGACAGCCATGGAAGCGGCATCCTTAATGCCTTCCATCTTCCTTACCCTTAAAACGAGGGACTCTGCCACATAGGTTTCGGAAATCATATCGGAAATATTGTTCAACACTTCCTGTTCATGCACCAGTTTACGCTCGAACTGTCTGGAGGCTGCATGGATGGCCAGAAGAATCACATTTTTGAAATTGCCGGTTGCCTCTGTGCCATAATGCAGTGTTATGTTTTCCAGGTCAGCAGACAATCGTTCCGCTTTGCCAAACAGGTCGAAATCGCCTTTCATAGCCCTCTTCATGGCTGTGTCAACCACAAGTATCCGGTTAATTTCGTTGGTGCCTTCAAATATCCGGTTGATCCTGGAGTCCCTGTAACCCCTTTCAACGGCCATCTCCGCTGAATACCCCATTCCACCGTGTATCTGAACCGCCTCATCAATCACGTAATCCAGCACCTCTGAGCTGTAAACCTTCAAAATGGCAGCCTCAACAGCGTAATGGCTTATGGCCTCAATGGTGGCCCGGCCCTTGTCAATGCCCTGTTTCTTGTTCTCGGTGATAAGGTCATCAATATCCATGCTGACCCTGTAATTGGCCGATTCAGCGGCAAAAACGCGTATCACCTGCTCGGCAAGCTTGTATTTTATAGCCCCGAAAGTGGAAATCAGCACGCCAAACTGTTTCCTCTCGTTGGCATAATGCACCGAATCGTTGATGGCTTTCTTGGCTGCACCAAGAACATTTGCACCCAGTTTGATCCTGCCCATGTGGAGGATGCTCAGGGCTATTCTGAAACCTTCTCCTCTGTTCCCCAACAGATTCTCAACAGGCACTTTCACATCGTTATAAAAAATCTGTGCCGTGGAGGAGCCCTTAATGCCCATTTTATGTTCATCGGGATTGACAACGATGCCAGGCCAGGCCGACTCAACGATGAATGCGCTGAGGATCCGGTCATTGTCAATCTTGGCAAAAACAGTCTGCACATCGGCAAAACCGGCATTGGTTATCCACATTTTGGATCCGTTCAGTATATAATACCTGCCGTCTTCCGACAGCCGTGCCACTGTCTTGCCTGCGTTGGCATCGCTTCCTGCCCCGGGTTCGGTCAGGCAGTAAGCACCAAGCATATCTCCCGTTGCCAGGCGGGTAACGTATTTCTGACGCTGCTCCTCCGTGCCGTAATACATGATCGGCAGTGTGCCGATGCCGCAATGAGCCATAAAGGCCACCGAAAAGGAATAGCCCGCTCCTATCTTCTCGGCTGCCAGCATCTGTGTGACAAATGACTGGCCGAACCCTCCGTATTCCTCCGGTATGGATATGCCCATCAATCCCAGTTCCCCTGCCTTTTTCAGCATGTTTTTCATCAGGTCGCGGTTTCCCCTGTCGACCTCCTCAACATGGGGGTAAACCTCCGCCTCCAGGAAATCGCTGCAGGTCTGGGCAATCATTCGCTGTTCCTCGTTGAACTCCTCGGGGATAAAAATATCGGCAGGCTCAGAACTTTCAACTAAAAATTCACCGCTCTTCAGGATTTTTCTTTTTTCCATTGTTGTTATGCTTGTTTTTGTTTGATGTGATCAGGTTGCAGTCGCCCCGAATGACAGCATGCAGAGTCAGAGGCCCAGATCCATGGCCACCAGTTCCGCGATATCATAGTTTTTGATTTCCTCCTCCCTGTGGCTGTATTTCAATCCGTCTGTCATCATGGTCATGCAGAAGGGACAGGCGGTGGCAATGACCGATGCCCCGGTTTCAAGAGCCTCTTCGGTTCTTTCCATGAAGATCTCCCTGTCTCCCTTTTCCGCCTCCTTGAACATCTGTGCCCCACCTGCCCCGCAGCACAGGGCAAAACTCCTGTTCCTTCTCATTTCCGAAAGGTTTGGTGTCAGGGAACCCAGTATTTTCCTCGGCTCATGGTAAATATGGTTGGCCCTGCCAAGGTAGCACGGATCATGATAGGTGATCCGTTTTTCATGCAGACCGGAGGAGCCAAGACTGAGGCGTCCCTCATCAATGCACCTGCTCAGCAGCTGAACATGGCTTATGACTTCGTAGGTGCCTCCAAGATCAGGGTATTCGTTCTTTAAAATGTTGAAGCAATGGGGGCATATGGTGAGGATTTTCCTGATGCCGTATTTTTCAAAAACGGAAATGTTCCGCAATGCCTGCATCTGGTAAAGCATCTCGTTGCCGGCCCTTCTTGCGGGATCTCCGGTACAGCTTTCTTCCCTGCCGAGTACCGCAAAACTGATTTTAAGGTAATTAAGCACCTTCACAAATGCCCGTGCAACCTTTTTGTACCTGTCATCATAAGCGCCTGCGCATCCGACCCAGAAGAGGTATTCGGGGTGTTCTCCCCGCGCGTGAAGCTCTGCCATGACGGGAACGTTAATTTTTTGCTTTTCCATTGTCGAACTTGCTTAATGGGTTGACTGTACCGGCATCTCAAGGTCTTCAGACCACAGCATCCTGTCTTCCGGGGAATACTGCCATGGGGCTCCGTTGTTTTCGATGTTTGAAAAGACAGCTTTCAGTCCTCCCGGAACAGAAGCTTCCTCCATGGCAAGGTAACGCCTCATGTCAACAATGATGACGGGATGGTTTATGTTGACAGGACATTCAGTGGCACAGGCATTGCAGGTCGTGCAAGCCCAGAGTTCCTCCTCGGTTATGTAGTCTCTGAGCAGCGACTTGTTGTCACTGTATTCCTTTCCGTGCTTAAGGACGGAAGGTCCCTTTTCTTTCATCCTTTCCCTGATGTTCATGATGATTTTCCGCGGTGACAGCAGTTTACCGGTGAGGTTGGCGGGACAGACGGCGGTGCATCTTCCGCATTGTGTGCATGACAGCGAGTCAAGGTAGTTCTTCCAGCTGATATCCTCAATGTCTTTAATCCCGAATCTTCCGGGCATTGTCTCGTCGGTGGGTGATACACCGGTTGCAGACGGATCCAGCATCATCCTTACCTCGCGTGTCACACTATCCATATTGGGCAGTTTGCCGGGCGGTCCGAGGCGCGACAGGAAAACATTCGGAACGGATAAAAAGACATGGAAATGCTTGGAATAGGGCAGAATGTTCGCAAAGACAAAGATCAGCAATATATGCGCCCACCAGTTGACCTCATGCAGCACCTTAAGGCTTTCTTCCGGCATTGTCTGCAGCAGCTGGCACAGAAAATAGCTGACAGGATACACCCCGGCAGGTTTCTCCCCCGAAAGTGACTTCAGCTGAAGGTAGGATGCGTTGGTGGCCAGCAGGGTGATCATCAGCAACAGGATCATGGTGAGGGCAATGTTGGCGTCAACATGAGTGGACGGCTTCATTTCGATGCCCTCAAAGCGTTTAACTCTGAAGAACAACCTTCTGGACAGAAATATGATAATTGAAACCGCCACAAGAAGGGCAAATATGTCTCCTGCGGCCATCAGAATATCGTACACGATCCCCAGCACCTGCAGGGCCCTTTCGGTGCCGGCCAGACCATCGATCACCATTTCAAGACTGCCGAACAGGATCAGGCAGAATCCCCAGAAGACCAGCGCGTGAAGGAAGCCGATGACCGGCCGGCGGAAAATCTTTGTCTGGCCGAAGGCCACACTCAGAGTGAGCGACAGGCGTTTGCGAATATCCCTTATGGCGAAGGCAGGTTTTGTGAGACTGAAGTAACGGGCTATCCTGCTGATGGTCCACCCGAAGACAATGAATGTCACAAGCAGGGCAAGCGCAAAAATTATCTGTCTGACAGGCATGGATGAAGCTTGTTATTTTGACTTCATTTCCCGCACGGCATCCACCAGCCTGGGAAGCACTTTCATGGCATCACCCACGATGCCGTACTGGGCAGCTTCAAATATAGGTGCGTCCTTGTCTGTGTTGATGGCCACAATGCACTTGGATGCGCTGACCCCGGCCAGGTGCTGTGTGGCTCCTGATATCCCTACCGCAATGTAGAGGTTGGGGGCAATGATTTTCCCGGTCTGTCCCGTATGCTCCTCATGCCCTCTCCATCCCTCGTCTGATACAGGCCTGGAACATGCAGTGGCGGCTCCCAGCAGGCCGGCCAGCTCGACAAGCGGTCCCCAGTTATCAGGAGACTTCATCCCCCTGCCGCCTGACACCACAATGTCGGCATCCGACAGGAGGATCTTTCCGCTTTGTTTCTGCACCTCGACGACCTCTGTTGCCGGACTTGCTTCGGCCAGAGGAAGCTCAATCTGCTCGACCGCTGCGTGGTTTTCAGTTTCTGTGATGCCAAAGGAATTCTGTGCAAGGGTCAGAACCTTAACCTGGGTGTTTATTTGCAGGTGCGCATAGGCATGGCCGGAAAAGGCTCTCTTGCAGACAATAAAAGGTTGTGTGCTGAGAGGAAGCCTGGTGACGCCGGAACAGATTCCCGCCTTGAGCAGCACAGACAGTGCCGGAGCGAGTGCCTTTCCTGTATTGTTTTGCGAAAGCACAACCACCTGTGCGTTTTCCATTTTTGCCACTTCTGCCAGCACAGCGGCATACAGCCTGTTATCCAGGTACTTCAGTGCCGGGTGATCAGTGCTCAGTATTTTTGACGCGCCGTAGCGACCCAGCTGCCGGAGCTCTTCACGGTCAACATTCCCGATTGACAGGGCGGTAAGGCCGGTGCCAAGCATTTCTGCCACCTTTGAGGCATAGGAAACAAGTTCATGCGTAAGTTTCTTGAATTTGCCGTCCCAGTTTTCAGTATATACCAATACCGACATAGTTATTCAGGATTAATGGATTAATAAAATTTCAGATGACCTTGGCCTCGTTTTGGAGCAGCTCAAGGAGCAGCCGGGGGTTTTCTGCATCCACCATTTTGCATGCTGCACGTTTCGGCGGCATTTCATAACCCGTCACCTGCGTGAAGGTTTCTGCCTTCAGCGGTTCAAAGACCCTGATGGCTTTTGTCCTGGCCATCATGATGCCGCGCATGGCGGCGATGCGGGGTTCTCTGGCGATCCCTTTCTGCACAATGGCCACAAGCGGCAGGCGAGCCCTGACCGTTTCCCTGCCCCCGTCAATCTCACGGTTCAGCGTCACCTGCCCGTTCTCGATCCTCAGGGCAGAAACCGCAGAGACAGACGGCCAGTCAAGAAAGGCTGCAAGCATGGCTCCCACGCTGGACCCGTTGTGATCGCTTGATTCAATGCCGCACAGGACAAGGTCAAAAGTTTGTTTTCTTATCACCTCGCTCAGCTGAAAAGCGACATAATAAGCATCGCTTGCTTCGCAGTTGATCCGGAGGGCATCGTCCGCGCCAATGGCCAGCGCTTTCCGGATCGTAGGTTCAGAAGTTGCCGGTCCCACATGGGCAACCGTGACCGACTCCACTCCTGACGAAGGATCATCCTTCAGTTCAAGCGCCCTCGTCAGCGAAAGTTCATCCCAGGGATTGATCACCCACTGGACTCCCGTTGTGTCAAGTCTGGTATTGTTATCGGTGAATTTTACCCTTGTTGTTGTGTCGGGAACATTGCTGATGCAGACAAGTAATCTCATAGTCGGGTATTTTGGTCAGTATAACTTGTATATATGCACATATTCAGTCTATTACATAAATAAGGACAACTTTCCGGGGTACAAATATAGAATAAAATGGTAAATAACAACAATACAGGGAAGTTGTACGGGTCCGGTACCGGTGGCAGACCCACAGGAAAGGTCAATGGAACGGGAAAACTGGTGTTAAAAAAATGCCGGTTGATCAAAATCATACCTCACAGAAAGAGATTTTTAATACATTTGGGCAGAATTTAGCCTGTGCCATGAGACATCTCATTGAAAGGACAATTGAGCTTTTAAAGTTACAGGTAAGGCAAAACCTGGATAAGATAAACCTGAACCAGTCAAGGATAAAAGAGCTGTTTGAGAAGCAGAACTCTGATGAGCAGAAAAAAAGTTTTGAACTGTTCTATGCAGAGAACAAGAAACTGCTCACTGAAAACAATGAATTTATTAATCTTCAGCTGAACCTGATCACCTTTCTTGAAAAGAACAAGGATTCGGCTGCCCTTAATGATGGTGGCGAAACTCTTTCTGAACAGACCTTTGAGTTGCCTTCAGACGAAGCTTTAATTTTTGACATGACGGTTCAGGGTGAGCTTGCCTTTGATGAGCACCATCCGCTGTTCCTGGATGAGGACTTTTTCAATAAGCTGATGCGGTATTACACGGTCGCAGAGGATTATGAAAGGTGCAGCGAACTGCTGGTCGCAAGAAGCGCAGCCTCTAAAAACTCGGAAAGCCGGCAACCTGCCGGATGACAGCCTTAACAGGAATATTGCCGTTTTCTTTTCATGGAATGTCGCTTTAAGCTGGCACAGTGGTATTTTTTTGTATTTTAGTGCCAGTAACTTATTCCACTCATGAAAGTGCTTCCTGAAAAAACCGTGGAGCGGCTGAGCAGATACCGCCGTACCTTACTGAGGTGCCTCCATGAAGGGAAGGTTCATATTTACTCCCACGAGCTGGCAAAGCTTCACAACATTACCCCTGTACAGGTCAGGCGCGACATCATGTTCATCAACTATTCCGGCCAGGGGAGAAAGGGTTACCAGATCGCCAGCCTTCTCAGGGTAATAAACGGCATCATTGATCCTGAAGACCGGTTGAACCTGGCTGTTGTCGGCTACGGTAACCTGGGCAGGGCTATCGCCTCTTACATGAAGACCAGGGGAAAAACATTTGAGGTTATAGCTGCTTTTGATACAGACCCTTCAAAGATCGGAGATGCAACCAGCACTTTGCCTTGTTATCCGGTGGAGAAGATAGAGGAGATTGCCCGCAGGGAGAACATTACCATGGCAATCCTTACCGTTCCGGCAGCAGCTGCCCAACAGATGACCGAAATGCTTGTCTCTGCCGGAATCAGGGGCATCATGAATTTCACAACCGTCAATATCAAGGTGCCGGATGGCGCCTGCCTGGAGGAATATGATATGATAACCTCCCTGGAGAAGCTTGCCTATTTTGTCAAAGCCGGGAGCCGGAAAAAGCCCTGAGCTTATCTCACAATACTCAGCTCGTCGATAAGTGACCGGGCACCTGCCACCCTGTCCATTACAAACAGCACGTACCGGATATCAACCGAGATATTGCGGCATATATCGGCATTATAGCCATAGTCGCTTATCGTACCTTCCCAGTTGCGGTCGAAGTTGATGCCGATCAGGTTTCCGTCCGCGTTGAGGACGGGACTTCCGGAACTGCCCCCGCTTGTATGGTTGGAGGCAATGAAGCAGACAGGCAACTCCTCTCCCCGGGCATATTCACCATAATCACCCGAGAGGTACACCTGCATAATTGAGGAGGGCAGTGTGTAATCGCTGATATCGGGGTTTTCCTTTTCAAAGATCCCTTTCAGGGTGGTATGGTAATCAAAACTGATAGCATCTTCGGGCCTGTAGCCTTCCACCTTGCCGTACGAGATTCTCAGGGTTGAGTTGGCATCCGGGTATCGGATCCTTATCCTGTCCATCTCCATCAGTCCTCCCGCATAATCCCTGTACAGCCTCTTCAATGCCCCGTTCAGCACTGCAAGTTCCGTGTAAACCTTTTCCCTAAGCATCCTGTAAAAAGAAATATAGAGCTCAGCCAGCGGATCGCGTCTGATTTTCATAATTGCCTCGCGGGCAGGACGTTTCAGAATCCGCGCCAGCTTCGATGAATCGGTCAGCAGGCTGGCATCGAAAACGGCATTCGCATAGGAAACGTAGTTGCTGCCATAACGCCTGTCAGCCACATCATACAGGTCCGGCAAAAAAGCGGGGTCGGCATATTCCCTGTATATCTGCAGGTATTCAGGCAGCAGCTGCCGGTCCATTTTCCACAGCGATGAGCTGAAGAAACCAGCCACAGCGGCAGACAGTCTGCCTGACACCTGCAGTCTGTAATCTTCGGTGGTGTCGTTCATTGTGTTCAGGATCGACATGATGTTGTTCAGCATGCTGCAGGTTTCCAGGTTGCCCAGCAGCTCCCCTGAAATATCGCTGGCTGTGCCAAGCGGCACGTATCGTTCCAGCACCCCGGAAAATTCCTGCATCAGTCCCCTGTACTCATTGCCTGCCTCCGTTGCCCACCTGTCAAACCGTTGTTCAAGATTTTTCTTTTCTGCCGTGATATCCCGGCGCCTCATGCCATGCAGGATCCCCGTCCACTTTTTCCAGCTGTTGCTTATGCTGACATATCTGGCAGTATACCTTAACCAGTCCTCATCGCTTTTTTTCATTTCTGCGTCCAGCAGATTCAGCCTGGCGGTACTGATTCTTATCCTGGCAGGCAGGCAGTTGTCGATCAACATGCTGAGTTCCTTAGAATGCAGGTACTCTTCCGTCTGCCCCGGAAACCCCATCACCATCGTGAAGTCTCCCTCCTTTATGCCCTCAAGCGATATATGAAGGTGTTGCAAGGGTTTGTACGGAACATTGTCCGGGGAATAGGCGGCCGGTCTGTTGTTTGCATCGGCATATATCCTGAACAGCATAAAGTCGCCGGTATGTCTGGGCCATGTCCAGTTGTCGCTGTCTCCCCCGAAACGTCCGATGGCATCGGGCGGGGCACCGACCAGCCTGACATCCCTGAATATCTCATATACGTACAGATAATATTCCCTGCCGAAGTAGGCTGGCTTGACCACGCCCTGGTAGTGTGTCCCGGTCACGCCTGAATTAATTATGGCAAGGGCATTGGAAGCGATGATCTCTTCCCTTGTATCCTCATCCATCTCGTCCGACACACCCCTCAGGGCAAGCTCCGTTACGTTTTCCATGCGGACAAGCAGGGTAACGTTCAGGTTCCGGTTAACCAGCTCCTCTTCCCTTGAGGTTGCCCAGAAACCTTTCTCCAGCAGGTTGTTCTCAGCGGTGCTGTGGGACTGGACAAAAGATCTGCCGCAGTGGTGGTTGGTTATGACAAGGCCTTCATCTGAGATGATTCCGCCTGTGCATCCCTCACCGAACATGACAATGGCATCCTTCAGGCTCGGCTTGTCCTTGCTGTACACATCACCCGCTGCAAGCCTGAACCCTTTCTCCCGCATATCCTCAATGTTCAGACTGTCAAGGAGAAGCGGCATCCAAAGTCCCTCCCCCGCCCCTGCAGGTATTTCTGCCAGACGAAAGAGCAAAATGAAGAGAAATGTTTTTTTCATAAACTATACCATATCTTTTTAATCCGGGATTGCCTTCCTGGTTCGAAGGTGGCGAGTGACATCATGTGGTGCGCCAGACAAGGGCACCCGGCATGACCGTGCTGATCCGGCTCCCGGTCATGGTTCCTCCTTTCCCGTGAAGCGTATAAGTTCTTCATACAACCGCTGTACCGGAAGTCCCATGACATTGTAATAACATCCTTCCACCCTTTCAACGCCGATATAACCGATCCATTCCTGCACGCCATATGCCCCTGCCTTATCCATTGGCCTGAAATGGCGGATGTAATAGTCAATTTCAGTTTCAGCCAGTGTGCGGAAAAAAACCTTAGTGCAGCTGTGAAAGATGCGTTCCCTTTTTTCCGACTTCAGGCAAACGCCTGTGTATACTTCGTGCATGCTGCCTGAAAGCCTGGCAAGCATGCCGGCAGCTTCCTTAAGGTTACCTGGTTTCCCGAGCACCTGTCCCCCGTGCCACACGATGGTATCTGCCGTTATCAGAACAGTGCCGGCACCAGTCAGGTGCCTGAAATGCAATGCTTTGTGCCGGGCAAGGTATTCCGGTATCTCCCATCTGCTGAGTTCCGGAGGCCAGTATTCCTCCATGTCCTCAGTTTCGGCAGTCCTGAACCGGATGCCGAGACCCCTGAGCAATTCCTTTCTGCGTGGTGATGCCGAACCGAGGACGATGTCGTGTGAATTGACCTGTTCCAGTAACCCTAATTCATTCATGTCATTTTTTTTATTAATATGTCAGCCACAATCATATATAGTATTCCCGTCACCATGACGCCTTTAAGGATGGTTCCGGCCGTATGGTATTTTTGCGGTGACCGGGCACGCCATACCAGGTATGATGTTGCCATGAGAGGAAAAAGAATCAGCAGAATGAAATAGGCAAAGGTGAT
>JAXDCR010000016.1:0-11589 GCA_034677845.1 Bacteroidales bacterium
AGCTGGTAACCTTCGCGCTTTGCCGCCAGATCTTCCACCGGTCTTGCCAGTGCCCTTCCTTCCTGGCCGGACTCCAGTTCCTTCATGACTTCCCCGGCACGGCTGACGAGGCTTTTGGGCATCCCTGCCATGCGGGCCACATGTATGCCGAAACTGTGCTCGCTGCCGCCCCGGGTCAGCTTTCGCAGAAAAACAACGTTATCGGCCAGCTCCTTGACGGAAATATGGTAGTTCCGTATTCTGCCATAGGAGTTTTCCATGGCATTCAGTTCATGGTAATGGGTGGCGAACATGGTCTTCGCCCTGAAACGGGGGTGTTCATGCAGGTATTCCACAAGGGCCCAGGCAATTGAAATGCCATCATAGGTGCTGGTGCCCCTGCCGATCTCATCCAGCAGCACCAGGCTCCTTTCTGACAGGTTGTTCAGTATGCTGGCCGTTTCAGTCATCTCCACCATGAAAGTGGATTCGCCAAGGGAAATGTTGTCAGAGGCGCCTACTCTGGTGAAAAGCTTGTCCACCAGCCCGATCTTTGCGCTCCGGGCCGGTACGTAAGATCCCATCTGAGCCATCAGCACTATCAGCGCCGTCTGCCGCAGGAGTGCAGACTTTCCGGACATGTTGGGTCCAGTCAGGATAATGATCTGCTGATCATTGTTATCCAACAGCACATCGTTGGGAATATAGCTTTCGGAAGGGGGAAGCTGTTTTTCAATGACCGGATGCCTGCCTTCCCTGATATCGATCACATCTGACTCATTGACTTCCGGTTTGCTGTAATTGTTTTCAACGGCACACCGGGCGAAGCTCAACAGGCAGTCAAGCCTGGCCACCAGGGCGGCATCGAGCTGCACCTTTTCAGTGTATGCGGCGGTGGCCGCAACAAGCTCACTGAACAACCTGGCTTCCAGCAAAGCTATTTTTTCTTCAGCGCCAAGGATTTTGTTTTCATATTCTTTCAGCTCCTCTGTAATGTATCTTTCCGCACCCACCAGGGTCTGCTTGCGGATCCATCCCGAAGGCACCTTGCTCTTATGGGTGTTCCTCACCTCTATGTAATAACCGAACACGTTGTTATATGAAATCCTGAGCGAAGGGATGCCGGTGGCTTCACTTTCACGCTGCTGCATGCCAAGCAGGTAATCTTTTCCGGAATGAAGCAGTTCCCTCAGCTCATCCAGCTCAGCCGAAACCCCCGCGGCAATGCTATTGCCCTTCCCCAGCATTGCAGGTGCATCGGGATGCAGTTCGCGGGCTATCCTTTCAGTGATGGAACGGCAGGGTTCCAGCTGCAAGCCTGTGCGCATAAGCGCAGGTTCGCCTGAAGCGGCGCATTCGTCTTTCAACACGGAAACGGCCTCCAGGGCGAATCTCAGTTGCTGAAGATCTCGCGGCGAAACCTTGCCGACCGCCACCCTGGTAATGGTTCTTTCAAGGTCGCCGATCCTTCTGAAGAGTTCGCCGAAGCTGTTGCGCAAAGCCGGATCCACAACAAGGCGACTGACCACTTCAAGGCGCTCATGGATGGCACTCACATCCCTTAACGGCATGGCAACCCACCGTTTCAGCAGCCTGGCACCCATGGGCGATATTGTTTTGTCAACTTCATCTATGAAAGCCCTGCCGCCTTCCTGAAGGGGACGGAAAAGCTCCAGGTTGCGCACGGTGAATCTGTCGAGCCAGACATGAGTGGATTCCTCGATGCGGGAAAGCGAGGAGATATGACCCAGCTGCCTGTGCTCGGTCATCTCGAGGTAATGAAGTATGGCACCGGCAGCGATGATGCCATATCTCATGTGGCCTATTCCAAACCCTTTCAGCGTGCCGGTGCTGAAATGTTTCAGCAGCTTTTCCCTGGCCGTGTCCTCGTTGAAGATCCAGTCATCAAGCTTGTAGGTGCAGGCACATTCTCCGAAAAGATCCTGAAACAGCTTTTGCCTGCCTCTTTCATAAAGAACCTCCCTGGGAGCAAAATCATGCAACAGCTTATCGGCATATTCATAGCTTCCTTCGGCAACAAGGAATTCGCCAGTGGATATGTCCAGGAAAGCAATGCCCGCGGAGTTTTTTTCAAGGTGCAGGCAGGCAAGGAAGTTGTTTTCGCGGTGCTCGAGAACATTCTCGTTCATGGCTACCCCTGGCGTCACAAGCTCTGTTATCCCTCTTTTGACGATTTTTTTGGCCAGCTTCGGATCCTCCAGCTGTTCACAGATAGCCACCCTGTGTCCCGCCCTCACCAGCCTGGGCAGGTACGTTTCAATGGCATGGTATGGAAATCCAGCAAGCTCCACGTAACTTGCCGACCCGTTGGCCCGCCGTGTCAGCGTTATCCCGAGGATCTCGGAAGTCCTTACTGCGTCGGAACCAAAAGTCTCGTAAAAGTCCCCCACCCGGAAAAGCAGGATGGCATCCGGATGTTTTGCCTTGATGCTGGCATATTGCCTCATCAGAGGGGTGTCGGCTATGTTTTCGTCAGCCTGCAGACGTGTTTGGGTTATGGGGTTAAATTTACGGCAACTGGTGCGAAGGGCAATCAAAATGGAACAAATTGATTTGAAAAAGTAATCAACAACATGTTGGTTCCCATATTTCTTTCACGGCCCAATCCGTTATGTGATATGGATTTTTGCCTATTTTTACTGGCAAATCACGTGCCGGTGGAAATACCCGCATTTCTGGATTTGCTGACCAGTGAGGTTGAAATGAATCCCTCACTTCAGTTGTATTACAAACTCGCCGCCGGGGGAAGCCGGTACCTGTACCGCAGGGCATACCTTGAACAAAGATTGCAATATGTTGACAACCAACTTGGAAGGAAGCCTCTTTCTGTCTGGGACGCGGGATGCGGATACGGAACGACCAGCATATTCCTGGCCATGAAAGGCCACCTGGTTTATGGTTCAACTCTGGAGCATTACTATGAGGCCATAAGTGACCGACTGCCGTTCTGGAGCCGATACGTGAACCTTGACACGCTTCGGATCGAATACCGTGACCTGTTTGATGAACAGCCCCAGCCAGGCAGCTTCGATGCCATCATTGCCCAGGATGCGCTTCATCATCTGGAACCTGCCAGTCGCGCAGTCCGGATCTTTTATACAGCCCTGAAGGAATCAGGTTCGCTGATCGTCACCGAAGAGAATGGGAACTGCCTGTTCATTGGTCTGAAGAATTTCCTTAAACGTGGTTTCAACAAGACAATTAAGTATTACGATCCGCAGCTGGGAAAGCAAATAACCCTTGCCGATGAACATGCGAGGAGTCTGGGAGAATGGCGAAAACTGCTATTGAAAGAAGGTTTTAAGGTTGATGATAAGAATGTCGAATACATACGGATGTTTCCGCCGTTGTGCTTCACGGCTGTGAATTATCCAGACTGCATCCTCAGGGAAAGGAATATGTGCCGGCGGATGGGATTGCTGAGAGAGGTGTGCTGCTTCGGGGTCAATTTTTCAGCCGTAAAGGTAGTATCATGATCTGAATTGCCTTGTTTCCATACCGATCATCATCCGGCTGAAGTCACATAACCGCTCATATGAGGAAAACCAGTGCGAACCTGACTTAAAAATTCCCTTTAAAGGAGTCATTATTTGAATGTACCTTTATACAGGCAATCCATCTGATATGAATGCAGAAGACGGGATCCGGTCGGTTGAGGTTTTTGCGGGCACATACTGGGAAGCGGTTCTCGTCAAAAGCCTTCTTGAGAATGCTGAAGTTGAAGCTTTCCTTAAAAATGAAGCTCACGGAACCCTCGCCTCCTGGCAGGTTACTCCCGGGGGTGTGGCGCCTGTCAGGGTGATCGTGTCAAGCATCGATGCGGAGAAAGCCACGCAGGTTGTCAGGGATTTTGAGAATAACCGTAAGGAAGCGGAGGATTCGGATTTATGAATGTCAGCCAGCCGGCGCAAGGGTTAGGATGCCTGTTGGCTGATACGGAGAAAAGGCTGCAGGCATGGGCCGGCCTAATGCAATGGACGTATCCGGTATGTGGCAACCGCCCCTGCATTCAATGATGCCCTGAAATTCAACTCCCTGTGGCTGATGACAAAGGACTGCCCCTTTCCGGAATCATTCTGCACAATGAGCACGATCATGCCATCGGGCGTCCTGAAGGCCACGTGGTTCAGTCTGCGCGCCCCGGCAGCGTCAGCGGAACCCTCAGCAAGCTCTGACAGGATCCTGTAAGACCCGGGCCGCACCAGCTTTGACGCATGTGCGATGACATAGTAGGCAGGATTTCGGCTTACCGAATCACCGTCAATTGTCACAGCACCGAGGCATCTTGAACAGCCTCCCCTGTCGGTGTATGGTGTCAGCTGCGGATTGGATGAAAGATTCCATTCCAGAACCGTGCGGCACCAGTTGCGGGTGGCTCCTATGATAAGTTCGCGGATGTGCCACGAAAAATTCTCCGGAAAATTTCCGGGTGCGCCAACCCACTGTTCCGTAAAATACAGGTTTTTATCCGGGTGGGCCTCATGAACGAGGCTCAGGTCTGATATCTTACCGGCATACAGGTGGAAGGCTGAACCATCTGCATAACGTGCCGCTTTCGGATCATCCAGAATGCTGATGGGGTAGTCGGTACGGTCTGCATTGTGATCATACAGGATAATCCTGGTGGATATGTCATCGGCTTCAAAGGCCGGTCCCAGATGATTTTTCAGAAATTCAGCCTGGTCCTCCGCCGGCATGAACATGCTGGGATTGTTACCAGGATGAAGGGGCTCGTTCTGGATGGTGACGGCATCAATGCGAATGCCTTCCTGCTCCATTGCCTTCACATACTTCACGAAATACCTGGCATAGGCAGGGAAAAACTCGCGCTTCAGGCTTCCGCCCTTCGAATCGTTGTTATCTTTCATCCACACGGGAGCGGACCAGGGAGATCCCATGATTTTGATGTCGGGATTGATGGCAAGAATTTCCTTCAGCACCGGTATAAGTTCCTTTCTTTCCGGCTCGATGGAGAAGGAGGTCATCGCCGGGTCAGTCTCACCTTCCGGAAGATCATCATAGGAAAAAACACGGTCACTCAGGTCTGAAGCCCCGATGCTGATGCGCAGGTAACTTACGCCAATGTTTTCCCCGTCCGCTGCAAACAATTCCTCGAGCAGTTCATGCCTGCCTTCATTGCTCATCTGCATCAGGTGTATTGCACTGCCGCCGGTCAGGGTGTATCCGAAACCATCAATGGTCTGGTATCTTATGGAATCGTCAACTTCAATGACCGGAAGGCTGTCACCGGGCGACGTTCGCTCCAGCGATCCGTTCTGCTTCCGGAATAACACGGAACCATCTTTCTCGGTAAGCCACCATTCGGCTGACCCTTTGCCCGGAATATCCCGCTGCGAGCAGGCAAAGGATGAAAACAGCAAAACGGTAAAAACTATCAGTGAAACGGGTGACCTGGCACTCATTTTTATAATGGTTGAAAAATTGTTTTCAGGCTTGATTCAAAGATTGACTTCACATTTTCTATTAAAGATACTTATTTTTCAGACATTCCGCGGGACCTTAATGGCAGGGCATACAGCCTTTCTTGCAGTGCGAAGCAAAGTCTTATATATGCAACAGGTCCGGATGTTTTTCCACGGGTTGTATTAAATGCTATATTTGTACCTTTGCACGGCAATTTCCACACGTGAGCATCCGTTTGACATGTGGCAGCCAGCTAATAAAGCAACCGCCATGTGGTTTCCGGGCAAATGAAAGCAAGTACATCTCATGAATGTCATTCAGGGAATAATCATCGGAATTGTTGAAGGCATCACTGAATTTCTCCCCATTTCAAGTACGGGACACATGATCATTTTTCAAAAGCTTCTTGGAATTGAAAATAATGATTTTGTCAATCTTTTCACGGTGAATATACAGCTTGGCGCCATTTTTTCAGTTGTTGTGCTGTACCGGAAAAGATTTGTCAGGCCACGTGAACTGAATGCAACTGACGGCAATGCCTGGAGAAGTTTCACAGCCAGGTATGACTTTTACCTGAAGCTGCTGGTGGCATGCATACCGGCAGTTACCTGTGCCCTCTTATTCGGCAGCCTGATCGACAGACTCCTTGGCAGTGTCCTGGTTGTGGCAGTTTCGCTGCTGGCAGGCGGGATATTGCTGCTGTTCGTTGACGGGTGGTTTGACAGTGCATCAGACGACCAGGAGATCAGCTATGCCAAATCATTTAACATAGGAATGTTCCAGGTCGTTTCAATGATCCCGGGGGTTTCCAGGGCTGCCGCCACCATCGTGGGGGGACTGGCACAAAGGCTCAACCGGAAGAATGCTGCCGAGTTCTCGTTTTTCCTCGCTGTACCCACCATGCTGGGAGCCTCCGCCTATGAAATGTTCAGGTTCGGAAGCCACCTGACCCGGGACAATATCAGCCTGCTGCTGATCGGCAACGTGGTTGCTTTTCTTGTGGCCATGCTGGCCATCCGTGCCTTTGTCGGTTACCTGAGCCGGCATGGCTTCAGGATTTTCGGCTATTACAGGATCGCAGTCGGCATAATCATTCTCATTCTGTTGTTTTTGGGAGTTGACCTGCAGATAACCGCGTAGGATGGGCATGTCATGGGAAAACACCTGGCCTTTTCGAAACCCGGACCTCGTGATTGCGAATTATAGTTATATTTGGCCCGTTTTGTGAATTTGAAGATGCAAATGGAATGAACAGAATAGTGGGGAGAAAGGAACTCTCGGAACTGGTTGTTGAACTGGAAATACAGGCACCGCTGATTGCAAAGAAAAGGCAGGCAGGGCATTTTGTGATCGTCAAGCATGGCGGGGGAGGTGAAAGGATGCCCCTTACAATAGCCAAGGCGGATGTTCAGAACGGAACCATCACCCTTATTGTCCAGAAGGCTGGTGTGACAAGCTTTAAAGTTGCCAATCTGCAGGAAGGGGAGTATTTAACCGATGTGGTTGGTCCCCTCGGTCACCCGACACATATTGAAAAACTTGGCACCATACTTTGCGCCGGCGGAGGCGTTGGAGTGGCACCGCTGCTTCCCATTGCCGAAGCCTTTCATTCCGCAGGCAACCGGATTGTCACCATTATGGCAGCCCGCACGAAGGAACTTGTCATCCTGGAAGAAGAGATGAGGAGGTGTTCGGATGAGCTGATCATCATGACCGACGACGGTAGTTACGGTGAAAAGGGACTGGTGACACAGGGTATGGAGCAGGTCATCAGGTCGCAGCATATTGACAAGGCCGTTGTTATCGGTCCCGCCATTATGATGAAATATGCAGCCCTTGTCACAAAAAAATCCGGCATCCCGACAATTGCCAGCCTGAATGCCATCATGGTTGACGGAACGGGGATGTGCGGGGCCTGCAGGGTCAGTGTCGACGGCAGGACCCGGTTTGTCTGTGTGGATGGTCCCGAATTCGATGCGCACCAGGTGGATTTTGATGAACTGCTGATGCGCCTGGGAGGATACCGTGAAGAAGAGAAAGCCAGTTATGAACGCTTGCTGAAGGCACAGTAACAGTTTAAGGAAGAACTGCACATGGAAGGCAATGGTGAGATTAAAGGCCGTGACCAGCAATGGCGGCTTGAGCTGAGGCAGAATATTAAACCCCGTGAAAGAAGCAGCATACAAAGGGTTCACATGCCGGAGGCCGACCCTCAGACAAGAAGCCGCGATTATCAGGAGGTAAACAAGGGACTGACGGTTGACATGGCCATGCAGGAAGCCAGGCGATGCCTTGACTGCCAGAATCCGACCTGCATCCTGGGCTGTCCCGTTTCCATTCAGATACCTGATTTTATTAAATCAGTAGAGGCAGGGGATTTTGCCCTGGCATCAAGGATCATCAAGCAGACGAACACCTTTCCGGCGATCTGCGGAAGGGTTTGCCCCCAGGAAATACAGTGTGAGGCGCGATGCGTTTACGCTGAGAAAATGAGCAAAGAACCCGTGGCCATCGGTCACCTGGAAAGATTTGTGGCTGACCAGGAGATAAAAAGCGGCAACATCCAGCTCCCGCACGTGGCCTGCAACCTGAACATCAAGGTGGCCGTCGTGGGATCGGGACCAGCAAGCCTGGCGGCGGCCAGTGACCTGATCAAACTTGGCTACTGCGTGACTGTGTTTGAAGCCCTGCATGAACTGGGAGGCGTGCTCAGGTACGGGATACCGGAATTCAGGTTGCCAAAGCAGATAGTCGAACTGGAAATCAGCAACCTGAAAAAAATGGGGGTTGAATTTGTGACTAATTTCATTGTTGGCAAGACACAGTCTTTCGATGATCTGAAAAAGGAGGGCTACAGGGCCTTTTTCATCGGAAGCGGGGCGGGACTGCCAAACTTTATGAACATACCGGGTGAAAACCTGAATGGCGTCATGTCATCCAACGAGTACCTCACGAGGGTGAATCTGATGGGTGCCACGAGAAAGGGTTTTGATACCCCTGTCCCTCGGGGCAGGAATGTGGCCGTCATAGGAGGTGGCAACACGGCCATGGATGCAGTGCGGACGGCAAGAAGGCTGGGGGCTGAAAGGGCTATGATCATATACCGCAGGACATTTGACGAAATGCCTGCTCGCAGGGAAGAGATCAAGCACGCACAGGAGGAAGGCATTATTTTCATGAACCTGCATGCGCCGGTCGAATACCTTGCCGATGAAAAAGGCCGGGTGAGCAAGATAAGGCTGCAAAAAATGGAATTGGGTGAACCCGACGCATCAGGCAGGCGAAGGCCGGTTCCCATTCCCGGTTCGGAATTCCTGATCGACGCAGACCAGGTTATCGTGAGCATCGGCGTGTCGCCGAATCCCCTTATACCCCAAAGCCTTTCGGCTCTCAACGTCAGCAAACACGGCACCATCATCACAAGAGAAGAGGATATGCAGTCAAGCATACCTTACATATTTGCCGGCGGCGATATCGTGCGCGGAGGCGCAACCGTCATCCTTGCCATGGGAGACGGAAGAAAAGCAGCAGCAGGGATACACCGCTTTATTCAAAACAAGTGAAAAGTCATGTGGGTTTCATAGATTTGATGAATTTATTGGACATTTCCCATGCATCAAAGGTTCAAATCATGGCTTCCTGTTTTAATGCTGTCATGGCTACCGGGGATATGTGCGGCACAGACCATTAGCATCACCGTAAAGGATACGGAAAAAGTACCCCTTCCAGGGGCTATCGTGCAGCTTACGAACAATTCCACATCGGAAAAACTGTTCCGTTCGGCAGACCTTTCAGGGGTGGCCATGTTTGACAGGCTGAGCGAGGGATTATATACGGTAAACATCAGCTTTGTCGGATACCGGCCGCTGGAGACCACGGTCAGCATTGCTGCGGGCCACCAGAAGTTCGAATATGAAATGATCGAGGATGCCGTACTCATGAAAGAGGTGGTTGTTACGGCCCGCCAGCCCATCATCCGTCAGGAGGATGACAGGATGATCATTGACATCGAACCGATGGCCAGCATCAGCACCAACACCCTGGAAATTCTCGAGAGCACACCCGGGATGCTGGTTGACCAGGACGGAGGGATATACCTGAACAGCGCAACGCCTGCCGTCGTGTTCATCAACGGCAGGGAGCAGAAAATGAGCAGCCGTGACATCATGACCATACTGCGCGGTTTACCGCCTGGAAGCGTTCAGCGCATCGAGGTGATCCGGACGCCTTCGGCACGTTATTCCGCATCAGCTTCAGGAGGCATCGTGAATGTCATCCTGAAAAGGGGAGTGAAGATCGGCCGGTTCGGATCGGTAAGGGCAGGAATGAACCAGGGCGTTTATGGGAACCGCTTTGCCGGTTTCAGCCTCAACAACAGCGGCAACCTTAACACAAGCTACCTGAATGTTGAATACAGCTACAACAATGCCCTTGAAGAACTCAACTCGGTGCGGCAGCTCAATACCGGTACCTTGCTGTACCAGTCGGCACGCACAAAACGGCAGGCTCACCAGGGATACCTTGGCTACGGCATAAGCCTGGATGCCCTTGATAAGCTGAACCTGAGCTATGACGGCCGCATCAACGGGAGCTTTCCCGGAACTTCAAGCCTCAACGGCAATGTGATAAAAAACCCGGAGGGACAGGTCACTTCGGAAACCGAAAACCTGACGGACAACGACTCGGAATTTCTAAGCGTGAGGCAGGAACTGGCAGCGCTTTACCGTATCGACACGTCAGGATCGGAATGGAGCACGCAGCTGTCATACACTTTTAACCGCAATGCGGGAACACAGGATTACCGGTATGGTTTCGTCTTTCCACCGGCAAATGACATTCTTGGAGAAGAAGAGAACAACAACCACGGCCATTTTGGCCAGCTGCAATCAGACCTTGTCTGTCAGATCCAAAAAAACATCAAGCTGGAAGCGGGAATCTACAGTACATGGCAATATGCTGACAGCCGCTCGGATTACCGGATCACCCTTGACGGCACTCAGACGGATGATCCTTCGCGTTCCAAAGCTTACAGGTACCAGGAGCGCATTAACGCAGCCTACCTGCAATCCTCTTATAACCTGGGCTGGAAACTGTTGCTTAAAACCGGCCTTCGCCTTGAGCATACTTTTATGAAGGGAGTGCAGACCGTACCATCCGATACCACCTTCATCGTCAGGCGGCCCGACTTCTTTCCGTATGTTTACCTGAGCAGGCCTCTGTTCAGCATTGCCGGCTATGAGCTGCGCGCCTACGCCATCTACCGGAGGACCATTTCCCGTCCGGGCTATGAAAGCCTGAATCCTTCCGTGAAGTATGTTGACCCTTATTACTATGAGACCGGAAACCCGGGACTGAAACCCCAGTTCACACAGAACATCGAGTTTAACATCAGCCTGGATGACATGCCTCTTTTTGCCATCGGGAAGAACCATACGACGGATATATTTTCAAGCGTTATCTATACAGATAAATTCAACAATGAAATTGCATACCGCACATACGATAACCTGGGCAAAAGCAGTGAAGTTTATTTCAGGGCTGTGGGCGGCATACCCCCGACCAACAGATACTTCTTTTACGCAGGGGCGCAGTATAACCTCAACGAGTACGACGGCATTTATGAAAATCAGCCCCTGTCATACCGCCGCGGGAGCTGGCGCTTTTTCACCTACCATGCCCTGCGCGTGACGCCCACCACGCGGATCACCCTGAATGCCCTGCTGGTGACAAAGGGACAGATGAACTTCTATGAAATGAACACTTTTGGCCAGCTGAATCTGGGACTGAACCAGACCTTTCTCAACAAGAAGTTAACCATAAGCCTGAGCGCCAGAGACGTGCTCCGAACCATGGTGAACAGGTTCCGGTATGAGCAGGGGAACATAAGCACAACCGGTGACCGCTATTCCGACAACCGTCGCTTTGGTATAAACATTGTCTATAATTTCGGTGTACCGGATAAAAAAGAAGAGGAAAACGACTTGGAATTCGGGACAGGGGACTAATATGAAATAAATCCGAAAATATTGTTTGTCAATATTTTCGGATTCTGTTCTGTGGTGCCACGTGGAATTGAACCACGGACACACGGATTTTCAGTCCGTTGCTCTACCAACTGAGCTATGGCACCCTTTTGAAATGTCCGCCGCAAATCTAAAGAAAAAA